>JAUWIO010000298.1 GCA_030605305.1 Actinomycetes bacterium | reverse complement strand
TAGACCCGCGAGTGCGAGGGTGGAGGCGGGCGCTGTAAGCCATCATCAAGCCGACAAAAACAGCAAAGACGGCGGTTATCCCCGCCAGGAAGAGACTATTCCCTGTGAACTGCAGATACCGGGCGTCAAGCGCCCCCTTGGATACCTGTCCGGTGCCCCACGAGACCAGCTGCGCGAAGGGGATGCCGAAAGCGACAGCGACAACGAAGACACATAGACCGGTCGCGCCCCAGCCCCGCCAGCCCGTCAAGAGTACGGGTTCGATGCGGTGGGACCGGCCGCCGGTCTGTGTATACCGGGCGCCGCGCCTAAGGTACTTCTCCAGCAGCAGCAATGCCGCCGCAAAGACGAGCAATACCGCCGCCAACTGCATGGCCGCCTGTTTGTCCTGCAGACCGATCCATATCCGATAGACCCCCGTCGTGAGCGTCGGAAAGCCCAGGACGCTAACAGCGCCGATATCGGCTATTGTCTCCATCAACACCAACGCCGCTCCGGCGGCGAGCGCCGGCCGAGCCATCGGTAAAACGATATGGAAAAAAGCATCCCGGCGGCTTTTTCCCAAAGAGCGGGCCGCCTCGACGAGGGTGGCGCCCTGCTCTAAGAAAGCAGCTCTAGCCAGGAGATATACGTACGGATAAAGGACGAGGGACATGATCAGCACGACGCCTGCGGTCGAGCGAATATCCGGAAACCAGATGTCTGGGCCAAAAGAGGCCCGCAGGGCGGTCTGGATGGGCCCGGTGAAAGTGAATATCGATAAGACTATAAAGGCCATGACATAACTCGGGACCGCCATCGGTAGGATCAGCATCCACTCGAGAATGGAGCGTCCCGGAAAGCGGTGGAAGGCGACGAGCCAGGCCAGGCCGGTCCCGAGAATAAGAGTGGTCAGACCGACGCCGACGACCAAGGTCACCGTATTGAGGACCATCTCGGCCAGACGCGTCTCCCACAAGTGGCGCCAGACTTCCCATGATGGAGAAAGGATAGTCCACCCGACCATGACGATCGGTAGGGCTACCGCCCCCGCGATCATCAGTGTCAAGGTGGACCATCCAGAAAGTGTTCGTATTACCTTCAGCGCCAGACCTTCCCTACTTAACTGTACTGATTTGTATACCCTTTTTAGGGAGATTTTTCAAGCTCGCCGCGGCACATTCAGGCCTAGCGGTACCCCGCTCTGTCAGCCATCTTGACCGCTTCCGCCTGGTTCTTGCCCAGTTCGGAAACGTTCAGGTCGTCGCGCGTGAACTCGCCCCAGCCCTCGAGGATCTCGTGAAGCGCCACGTTCGCGTTGACCGGGTACTCCAGGTTCAGGTCGCCAAAGGACTTCTGCGCCTTCGGGCCGCTCAGGAACTCAAGCAGCTTGACCGCGCCTTCTTTATTCGGGGCGTGCTTGGTGACCCCCGCTCCAGAGACATTGACGTGGGCGCCGCGATCATCCTGATTCGGCCAGAAGATATCGACCGGGAAGTCAGCGTCTTCCTTAAGGAGGCGGCCCAAGTAGTAAGAGTTGGCGATGGCCACATCGACCTGGCCGGCCGCGATCGCCTTGAT
>JAUWIO010000297.1 GCA_030605305.1 Actinomycetes bacterium | reverse complement strand
CCTTCTTCGCCGGGCATCTCTTCGAGGCGTCCCGATATCTCGCGCAAAGCCTCGGCCCAGCGCGAAGTCGAATCGGCCTGCAGGGCCACATCGTAGCCCATGTCGCGATAGTATTCCGCGATCGTTATCCCGGTATAGATGGAAGCCTCGCGCGCGGCCACGGGCATGTTAGATGTGTTGGCGATCAAGACTGTCCGCTCCATCAGCGGCCGTCCGGAGTGCGGATCGATGAGGCGGGGAAACTCAGTCAACACATCGGTCATCTCATTCCCCCGCTCGCCGCAGCCGATGAAGATTATGATCTGGGCATCAGCCCATTTGGCCAAAGCGTGCTGCAAGACTGTCTTTCCTGACCCAAAGGGGCCAGGAACAGTAGCCGTACCCCCTTTGGCCAGCGGAAAAAAGGTGTCGACCACACGCTGCCCGGTAATAAGCGGCACGGTCGGACTCGTTTTCCCGGCTACGGGTCGCGCCCGGCGCACCGGCCACATCTGCCGCAGCGTCACCTCTTGGACCCCGTGCTCGGTCCCGATCAAGGCGATCTGTTCAGCCACGGTCCGCTCGCCGCCTCTGATCTCGGCTACCCGGCCGAATATGCCTTGAGGCACCATTATTTTGTGTTCGATGAGGGGTGTCTCCTGGACCAGGCCGATAATGTCCCCGGGGCCAACAGTGTCACCGATCGAAACGACCGGTTCGACAGACCACCGGCGCTCGGCGCTTAGGCCGGGGGCGTCGACTCCCCGAGTGATAAAATCCCCGCTCAACTCGGCCAAGACCGGTAACGGACGCTGAACACCGTCATAGATCGAGCCGAGAAGCCCCGGACCCAATTCCACGCTCAGCGGCGCGCCGGTGGGCTCGACAAGATCGCCCGGACCTAAGCCCCCGGTCTCCTCGTAGACCTGGATCGAGACTTGATCGCGCCGCAATTCGAGTATCTCGCCCAGCAGACGATCCGGCCCGACCCGGACGACATCGTACATCTTAGCTTCGGGTATTCCGACCGCCACGACCAGCGGACCGGCAACCCGGATGATCCGTCCGTGATCGCGTCTAAGTCCGGCCTCGGCCAGATCGATCGGCTCCGGCCTAGCCACGGGCACCTCCCTGCGCCAACCTGGCTCCGACGGCGGCCACTATCAGTTTTTCGATACCGCGCCGCCCCTCTCCGAGTGACTCCCCGGCCCCGGGCACCGGGATCATCGCCGGCGTCAGCTCTTCGGCGCGCCGGGTGATATCGGGAGCGGCGGCTACGTAGAGCGGTTCGGTTATGAAGACGACCGCGTACCCGGCATTCGTGATCTCGGGCAGTGACTCTTTTAGCTCCGCCGGGTCGTCGATACTGAAGATATCAACGCCCAAGGACATCCAGCCCAGAGCAGATGTCGAGTCGCCGATAAACGCGATATTGCTCATCCCGGCTCCGCTTGTGCCAGGATCGCCCGGCTGTCCACTAGTCCTGAGAGGCGGGCCACGATAATGGTCCTTAATATCCTGACCTCGCGCGCGACGCGGGAGATATAGGCGAATATGGGGGGCGGACCACAGGCGATGAGTTTGGTTT
>JAUWIO010000235.1 GCA_030605305.1 Actinomycetes bacterium | reverse complement strand
CGATGGAGAAGGTCATCAAATCCGGCGACGCTGATTTCACGGGCGCCCAGGGAGGATCGGCCGACCTGACCTTTAGCTCTTTAGATACTGAACAGGTTGAGAGTATCCGGCGGACACCCGGCGTGGCCCGAACAGCCGGCCAACTTCTGGCCGTAGCCCGCTCGGCCGACAACCCGTTCTTTTTGCTCTTCGGGATGGCCCCTGAAAACACCAAACTCGCCGGGGTCGAGGTCGTCGACGGACGTCTTTTCGAGAGCGATAGCGACGAACTGGTGCTGGGAAAAATCGCCGCGAAAAACCTGGATGTCGATGTCGGAGACGAGGTCACACTCAATCAACGCGACTATAAGATCGTCGGAACGTTTCAAACCGGGAGCGCCATGCAGGATGGCGGGGCTTTTGTCCCTCTCGACCGTCTCCAAGATGATGAAAAGAAGGAGGGCGAAGTGACGATGGTACTCGTCATCGCCGACGAGCGTATCGAGGACATGGCCGCGATCACCTCCGTCTCCGAGATATCGAAGGTCGATTCCGGCATGCAGATGATGGATTTCCTCAGCGGCGCCATATCTTTTCTGGCCGTCGTCGTCGGCGGCATCGGTGTCATGAACACGATAATGATGAGCGTTTTCGAGCGGACGAGGGAGATCGGGGTCCTTCGGGCCATCGGCTGGAAGCGGCGGCGCGTCTTGAAGCTGGTCCTTGGTGAATCGCTGATCCTCGGCATCTTGTCTATCGTCGTCGGCACCGGCCTGGGAGTGTTGGCTGTCAAATACATCATGACCTTCCCTGCCGCCCAAAGTTTTTTCACTCCCGACTATTCGGCCAATGTCTTCATTCGGGCGGTCGCGGTCGGGCTGCTGGTCAGCCTGTTTGGCGGTCTATACCCGGCTTTTCGGGCCACTCAGTTCGCACCAGCGGAGGCGTTGCGGCATGAATAACATAATCGAAGCCCACGACCTGCGAAAATCATTTGACAAAGGCAAGATGAAATCGCTCGACGGACTAAGTCTGACCATCAAAGCCGGCGAATGCGTCTCGATCATGGGGCCGTCCGGCAGCGGCAAGTCGACCTTGATGAATATGATCGGCGGTCTCGACAAACCCGACAGCGGCGAGCTTATCGTCGACGGTCTCGAGCTCTCAAAGAAGCGGGACTTGACCGTATTTAGGGCAACCACCATAGGGTTCGTCTTCCAACTGCATAATCTGATCGCTTCGCAGACGGCGCTGGAAAATGTCCTCTTGCCGATGTTCGAAGGGTCCCTAACGGCCGCCAATCGGCGCAACCGCGCCCGCGAGCTCCTTGACCTGGTCGTATTACCGGGGCGCAACGGGGCTTATCCGCCACAACTCTCGGGCGGCGAGCGCCAGCGTGTGGCCATCGCCCGCGCCCTGGCAAACTCTCCCAAGATAATTCTGGCCGACGAACCGACCGGGAGTCTCGACTCTAAGAGCAGCCAGAAGATAATGGATCTACTTATGGAGATACGAGAGAAAGAGAATAAGACACTGATCATGGTCACCCATGAAGAGGCGATCGGCGAGCAGGCTGAGCGTGTGATTCGTGTTCTGGACGGCCGGGTGGCGGAGTCCGGCTAACCTGGGCCGGCTAAAGCCGTCAGCCCTAGAGCCCGCAAGTACCCTCGCCGTGCTTGCGAAAGTATCGCTGGTGATACTCTTCGGCCTCACAGAACGGTCCCGCCGCCGTTAGCTCGGTGACTATGGGCTGCGATGCCTCGACCAAGCGCATCGATTCTTCAGCTATATCCTTCTGCTCGGGCGAGCCATAGAAGATGGCTGAACGATATTGGTCTCCGATATCGGGTCCTTGGCGGTTCAATGTCGTCGGATCATGGTTATCCCAAAAGATCCGGAGTAACTCGTCAAAACCGATCACTTCGGAGTCGTATTCTACGCGCACGACCTCTGCGTGACCGGTCCGGCCCTCGCAGACCTCTTTATAGGTCACTTCAGGCGTCGTGCCGCCCATAAAGCCGACGCTGGTCGATATAACACCGGGTACATCGATAAACGCCTCTTCGGCTCCCCAGAAGCAGCCCATCCCGAAAACGGCGGAATCTTTTGACACTATCTTCTCCTTCGATTGGAGCCGAAGACACTTCTCAATATTATCAACGCTATGGTCAGTAGAACAGCAGTCCAGAACCAGACCACGAAATCCCCCAGGCCGATACCGAGCAGGATCAAACCAAAGATTATCCCCGCTAAGGGCTTTTCGCTCTGCCTAGTGGCAAAGAGCCGAACTCCGGCCCCAGCCAAAGTTATGATCCCAGCCCCGAGAACGAAGGCGCTCCAGGCGGCCCCACAGGCATACCGTTCTCCAAAACCGGTGTTGGTCGCCAACAGTACT
>JAUWIO010000192.1 GCA_030605305.1 Actinomycetes bacterium | reverse complement strand
TTATACTTACCCTGGTGTAGTCGGACACACCAACCGTTGAGGATATCGACTGCCGGAAAGATTATCATCTACCCTTACTCCTCTTGTTCTACTGTCCTGCTTATTCCGCCCCTATTTATACTGCAACGCCAGTCAAAGGTCGATGACTCAGATCGATTCTCGGGCGCAGATCTCGCCAAAACTCTTAAGTATCGACAAGCCGACCAGGCCGCTCTTCTCCGGGTGGAACTGGAAGGCGACGACATTATCACGCGCGACTCCGGAAACGAACTCGCCGGCGTAGTCGGTCGTCACGGCGATCACTTCGGGCTGGGTAGGCTTGACCACATACGAGTGGACGAAATAAAAATCGGTCCCCTCGGGGACTTCCGTCAGGACCTCCAGGTCCTTCTGTTTATGCAGCTGGTTCCAGCCCATATGCGGTATCTTGACATCCCCGGTCAGTTTTTCGACGTTGCCGCCAAAGACACCGAGACCTTCATGTTCGCCGTTCTCGAACGACCGCTCAAAAAGGAGCTGGAGCCCCAGACAAATACCGAGAAACGGGCGGCCTGAATCGATCGCCGCCAAGGCCGCCTCGGCCAGCCCCGTCTCCCGCAGATGGGCGATAGCGTCGGCAAAAGCCCCGACACCGGGCAGGACGACCCCATCGGCCGCCGCTACTTCCTTCGCATCACCGGTGACAAAGGCGTCGACACCCATCTTCTCGAAGCCCTTCTCGACGCTGCGCAGATTGCCCATCCCATAGTCGATGACAGCGACACGGGCGCTCACAACCGGCCTTTTGTCGAAGGGCCCCCGACGACCCGCTGGTTTAAAGCCACGGCTGCGCCGAGCGCCCGGGCCGCGCCCTTGAAGACCGCTTCCACGCTATGGTGGGCATTCCCGCCGGCCATCAGCTTCACATGAAGAGTGAGCTGGGCATTATTGACAAATGCCTGGAGGAACTCGACCGTCAGGCTGGTATCGTAGGCGCCGATCATCTCGATCGGCAGTTCTACATCATAGACAAGGCCCGGCCGCCCGGAAATATCGACCGCCGCCGCCACCAACACTTCATCCATGGGCATCAGGCAATCCCCATAACGGTTGATCCCGGTCTTGTCGCCGAGCGCCTCACTAAAAGCAGTCCCCAGAGCTATCCCGATGTCCTCAACGGTGTGATGGGCGTCTATCTCCAAGTCGCCCTTGGCGAGCACCGAAAGATCGTAAAGCCCATGCCGGGTGAAGAGCTCCAGCATGTGATCGAAGAATGGTATGCCTGTCTCTATCTCGGCCTTACCGGTCCCGTCCAGATCGAGCTCGAGCCCGATCTGTGTCTCCTTTGTTTTTCTGGCTATCTTAGCTGTCCGTCCCACGCCGCCTCCTTCGCTTCACGCAGTCACTAATATTAAGTCTAAGCGAGGCGCCCCAGCGCCTCAATGACCGAATCATTCTGGCCCGGCGTGCCCACCGTTATGCGCAGGCAACCCTTGAGTCCGGGCGCAAAACTAAGATTACGCACCAAGATCCCGGCCTCGATCAACCCCCGCCAGACCTCGTCCGCCGACCGGCTACAGCGAACCAGTAAGAAGTTGGCGGCCGACGGGTATGTCGTGAATCCATCTAATCCCGCCAAAGCCCGGGCTAAACGGCCCCGCTCCCGGACGATGTCGGCGATTATTTCCTCCAGCGGCCCCGGCTCAGCCAGGAGCGCTCCCGCGGCCGCCTGGGAAAAGACATTGACGTTATACGGCAACCGCACTTTATTGATGTTCCGGGCTACCTCCGCATCAGCCAGCAGATAGCCCACCCTCAGGCCGGCGAGAGAAAAAGCCTTGGAGAAAGTCCGCAACACCGCCAGGTTCCGATAGTCCCCGAGCAGCTCGACGCCGGTGGTCCCGCTGAACTCCTGGTAAGCCTCGTCGATGACGACCAAGCCGGCCACGCCTGTGGCCAACGCCCTGATGGCCGCCTCGTCCATGGCATTTCCACTCGGATTGTTGGGACTGCACGCGAAGACGATATCGCCCCCGGCCGCCTCGACCGCCGCCGATGCGTCGGCCGGGACATCGAAAAGAGCATCCCGCGGCAGGTCCGCGAAACCTGTGGCCGTGACGGCGGACAAGATCCCATACATGGAGAAGGTCGGCCCAAAAGTCACGGCTGTGCGGCCGGGACCTCCATAGGCCAGCAAGAGCGCCTGGATCAACTCATCCCCGCCGTTGCCGATGATGACATTCTCGACTCCTACACCATGGCGCGCCGCGATCGCCCGCCGCAGCTCGACCGCGCCCGGATCAGGATAGCGATTGAGCTCGAGCGTCTTGACGAGAGCAGTCAACTTCGCCCGGGCGTCATCCGGCAGACCGTACGAGTTCTCGTTGGCCGAGAGATTTATCCCGACCTCTATGTGTTGCGGGTCGTACGCTTCAATCGCGGCCACGGCCGGACGCGGCTTTATTAGTTCATCTGTCATTATCGTCGTCTCTCCCCCCGGCGCTGTCTAGACGCAAGCGGACCGAAGCCGCATGGCCGCTCAGACCTTCTATATCAGCCAATCGAATGGCGTCCTCGCCGATAGCGGCCATCGCCTGCCTCGAAAAAGACAAGACACTGGACCACTTCAAAAAGTCATAGACTCCCAACGGCGAATAGAAGCGGGCCGTCGAGGCGGTCGGCAGGACATGGTTGGCTCCGGCTACATAATCGCCCAGGGCTTCCGGCGTATAGTCGCCCATGAAAATAGCCCCAGCGTTCTTGATCTTGGGCAACAGTGCTTCGGGGTCCTCGATCATCAGCTCCAAGTGTTCCGGCGCATACTTGTTAACGAACAAAACGGCCGTATCGAAATCGTCGACCACGAATATGCGGCCGTTGTCGATCAACGAGGTCCGGGCGATCTCGGC
>JAUWIO010000224.1 GCA_030605305.1 Actinomycetes bacterium | reverse complement strand
GCCAGTCCACCGCGCGGCCATCGACAAGTCACCCCCGTGGGTCCAGCGGTTGGCCGCGCTGAAGTGCCCCAAGAACCGACGACAGCGCCGGCGGACGAAGACTCAGAGCGCCCCCCGCAAGCAATAGGCTCACCGACCGCGGCTGATGTGGCCGGGAACTTTTACGCGACTTCGGCTTCGAGCGAAGAGACACCGATCGAGGTCCCGGAGCCGCCCAAGGCAGACTATTTCCAAGAGAGCCCCGAAGCCCCCGATATCGGCGCCAAAAGCGGTGTCGAGGAGCCGGCTCCGATAGACAGCCAGCCAACCCCTAGCCACTCGACCTCGGACTTGAAGATCACGCTGGGAACGCCGCATCACGAGGTACATGCCGAGCGTTCGACTTCTGAGTCTGGTGGTTCCGGGATGCCGACCGATGTTCTGGCCGACCTTAATAATCAAGAGATCCCTGAGTTCGATCCGGCAGCCAATAAAGAGGGCGACCCGAAGCCGGATGCCGATGACGATGACGATGTCGTCTCCAGCTTCTTCGACGACGATCTGGGCGGCGACGACTAAGCCTCTCCCAAAATGGATGGAGTCGCGCGGTGACGCCGTCCGCCTCAAAGTCTGGATTCAACCGAAGGCAGACCGGACCGGCCTGGTCGGGGAGTACGATGATCGCCTCAAAATAAAGGTCAAATCACCCCCGCTTGACGATAGGGCCAATCGAGAACTCTGTCGTTGGGTCGCCAAGGAACTGGGAGTGAGCGCGGGTTCTGTCAAGGTCCGTTTTGGCTCGACTGATCGCCGCAAGGTAATCGAGGTAGTCGGAGCGGACCCTTCGTGGGTCCGTGAAAAACTTACTCCAAGTCTCTCAGAATAAGACCGGTGCGCGGCTTCGGATAAAAGTAAGTAGATTTCTGCGGCATTTTGTCTCCGGCGTGAGCCACGACCTCAACGGTGTCTATCAGCATCGGCTCGAGAAGTAAGGACAGGCTGGCCTCGCCCGCGGCGACGCGGCGTTTGGCCTCGACATCACTCTGAGTGAAGGAAAGGCTCCCGTCGCCGCTTTCGACACCGAGACGCGGACCGAGTATCGTCTCCTGTAATAGGGTCGTATCTAGCCGTTTCCATGCCGATGAGTTCTCGTCTGTCAGCCTATCCGCTAGGGCTTCACGGTCCCCGCGCAAGCTGAACAGCCGGCCATCGGCGTAAAGGCCGAACCGGACCGCGCGCCCGTCGCGGTCGGCTTCCTCCGCCGTTCTCGGTTCCCACCGGCCTTCGCTGACCTCAACGCTCCCCGCGAGATCCCCCAAGAAGGAGTCTAGATCGAAGCTCTCCTTGTTGACGACCCGATGTGTCGGCAGTATTACTAGGTCCTCATGGGCCATGTCCGCCAAGAACATCATGATGTAGTCGTGTGACTCTCTCGCCTGGCCGCTGTCGCGCATATCCTTCATATAATTAAGAGAGGTCTCATAGCGGTGATGACCGTCGGCGATGAGCAGTTTGCGGTCGGCCAACGCCTGAGTAACAGTTTCGATGGCCGCTGCGGATCTCAATGGCCACATCCGATGGACGACTCCGTCGGCATCGGTCGTTTCCATATCAGGTTCGCCGGCAGTCACTGACTGCAAGATCTTGTTCACGGCGCCGCTTTGGTCGGAATAGAGCGCGAAGACTTGGCTAAAGTTTGCCTCACATGCTTCTAAGAGCTGTCGACGGTCACGCTTTGGGCCCGACAATGTTTTTTCGTGCGGCAAGACGTCCTCGCCGAATTCTGTCAGTTTGACCAGACAGACAACGCCGGTGATCTGCGTCGGGACCCCGTCCCGATCGAAATTCTGGCGATAGATATAGAGGGTGGGCTCAGCATCCTTGACCAGGATATCCTCTTCGAGCCAACTTGATAGATCAGCGGCGGCACGGGTATATCGATTATTGTTGACTGTGTCAGCTGGTAAGATCCGCCCGAAGTCGAGTCTGATGATATTATGCGGACTCTTTTCGTAAAACTCCTGTTGCTCCTGAGGGGAGATGATGTCGTAGGGCGGGGACGTGACCTTATCAAGTGAGACTTTCACCTGGTCGTAACGTATGCCGCGGAATGCTTTTATCTCAGCCATGGTAACGAATAATAGCGAAAGCGAAGCGCGCTCACAACAGGGAAAATGAAAAGAGGGTGGACGAGGATCACAAATCAAGAGTCGGGGCAAGCGTGTGTTTGACTTTTAAGAAGGGGAATAGTATTGTTGCGTCAATGTGCGCTTCGCCCCCAATAGGGCGAGGATGGTTAGTGTACGATATCTAGGAGGTATAATGGCACAAGGTACTGTCAAGTGGTTCAATGCGGCAAAGGGGTATGGCTTCATTGAGCAAGAGGCTGGTAATGACATTTTCGTTCATTACTCTGCAATCAGTGACGATGGGTTCAAGACGCTCAATGAAGGCGAGCGCGTTGAATTTGAGGTCTCACAGAACGACAAGGGGAAAGATCAAGCTGTGAACGTTACACGGCTCGGCTAAACCGCGATACTCGCGCCCTCCCGGTCCGCAAGGACGGGAGGGCTTTTTCGTTTCCGGGCACAACTGTTAGAATCAAGGTCAAAGGGGGTGCT
>JAUWIO010000059.1 GCA_030605305.1 Actinomycetes bacterium | reverse complement strand
GTCGGAATAACGACCGTCAGGAGCTGCATGATAATAGAAGCGGTAATATACGGCATGATCCCCAAGGCGAAGACCGCGAATCTGGCCAATGCCCCGCCCGAAAAAAGATCAAGTAACCCCAGGATGCCGCCGCCCTCGGAAAAGAGCTGTTTTAGGGCCCCCAGATCGACCCCCGGCACCGGCACGTGTGCGCCAAGGCGATATATAGCGATAATCGATAAAGTAAATATTATCTTCAGTCGAAGATCGGGTATTTTGAAAGCATTGCGGACTGCCTCAATCAAAGCTAAACCACCTCGGCGACGCCGCCGACTTTCTCGATCTTCTCTTTAGCGGTCCCTGTAAACGCCGCTGCTTTGATAGTCATTTTCTTCTTAAGTTCGCCGTCCCCCAGGACCTTCAGCGGCATCTGTGCCTTGCGGATAATACCCGCCGTGGCTAGTTGCTCAGCATTGATCTCGGTCCCCACGTCAAACTGTTCCAGCTTGCCGCCATTGACTGTCGCGTACTCGATCCGCCAATGATTGATGAAGCCAGGCAACTTAGGCAGTCGACGGGCGAGAGGATTCTGGCCGCCCTCGAAACCGGGCCCCTTGCCTCCGCCGGAACGGGACAGTTGGCCGCCATGGCCTCTACCAGAGGTCTTGCCCATACCGGAACTGCGTCCCCGGCCTATGCGTTTTCTTTTTTTAACCGACCCCGGGGCCGGCTTCAAGTCATGGATCCTCATGCCTCTCCTTATTAGGAAATCTCTTCCACCTCGACGAGATGGCTTACTTTGTTGATCATCCCTCGGATGACTGGCGTGTCCGCCTGCTCCACCGAGTCATTAATACGCTTTAGCCCTAGGGCCCGAACCGTACCGCGCTGTTTTTCGCGTCGACCGATCAGGCTCTTGATTTGAGTTATTTTGAGCTTAGCCATTATTCAGACTCCTTGGCCTTTGTCTTCGTCTCAGCCGGCTTATCGGCAGGCTTCTTCTCGGCAGCTTTCTTTTCCGCTGCCTTGGCGGCCGGCTTCTCAGCCGCCTTCTTCGCTGCGGGCTTCTTTTCCGCTACCTTCGCTGCGGGTTTCTTCTCGTCGGCCTTGCATGCGGGGTTTTTCTCCGCTGCCTTGACCTCAGGCTTTTCAGCCGCAGCTTCAGGCTTCTCTTTCCTGGGCTCGTAGTCCAGGATCTCGGCCACGCTGCGTCCGCGCAAGGCCGCGACATCCTCGGGTGTCTTCAAGGACTTCAGTCCAGCGACCGTCGCCCGGATCACATTGATCGGATTAGCCGACCCCATCGACTTAGTGAGTATGTCGTGGACGCCCGCTAACTCCAATAATGCCCGAACCGGACCGCCGGCGATCAAGCCTGTCCCCTTGGAAGCCGGCTTCACAAGCACCCGACCGGCCCCGAAGCGCCCGATCGTCTGATGCGGAATGCTTGAACCGCTCCTCGGTACTTTAAATCGATTCTTCTTCGCTTCCTGCACGCCTTTTTGAATGGCCACGGGAACCTCTTTGCCTTTACCGTAGCCGAAGCCGACGTGACCTTGTCCGTCACCGACGACCACCAGGGCGCTTAGTTTAAAACGGCGCCCGCCTTTCACCACCTTGGCGACGCGATTTATATGTACTACTCGCTCTTCAAGTTCCAGCGTGTTCGGATCGATCTTCTCCAAAAGTCCCTCCTAGAATTTCAAACCGCCGGCGCGGGCCGCTTCCGCCAAAGCCTTGACCCGACCGTGGTATAAGCGTCCACCACGGTCGAAAACGACGCTCTCGATGTCGCTCTTCTTGGCTCTGGCAGCCAGCAGTTCGCCGACTTTTGCGGCTGCTTCGCCGCCGCTCAGTCCGGAGCATGCCTTGCGCAGCTCACTGTCTATCGTCGAGGCGCTGACCATCGTGCGGCCGGCGCCATCGTCTATCATCTGTGCATAGATACCGGCATTGCTCCGGTACACGCACAATCTCGGCCGCTCAGCAGTTCCGACAATCTTGCCACGGACGCGAGCTTGCCTTTTTCTTCTACCCTTGAGTTTGGCTTTCGCTTTATCCATTATTTCGCCGTCTTTCCTACTTTTCGCCTGATGTGCTCGCCCTCATACTTGATCCCTTTGCCTTTATAGGGCTCCGGGGGTCGAATGCCGCGAATCCTCGCCGCTGTTTCGCCCACAAGCTGCTTATCTATCCCCTTGATCAGTATCTTCGTAGGGATCGGTACATCGAACTCGATCCCCGGGATAGCATCGACGATTATCAAATGCGAATACCCGGCGGCCACTTCCAGGCCTTGGCCCTTCTTTGTCGCCCGATATCCGACCCCGACTATCTCCAGGGTCTTCTCGTATCCTTGACTGACCCCGGCCACCATGTTGTTCACCAATGACCGCGTCAATCCATGCAATGACCGATGCTTCGGTGAATCGCTTGGCCTGGAGACTAAGACCTTGTTCTCGTCTTTCGTGATAGTCATCTCAGCCGGCAGCGACTGGCTGAGTTCTCCTTTGGGGCCCTTGACGGCCACTAGACTGCCGTCGATCTTCACATCGACCCCGCTGGGAATATCTATTGGTTTTTTGCCGATCCTTGACATCGATACCTCTTTCGAAAACTATGCTGTCCCTTACCTACCAAACGAAGGCTAAGACCTCGCCGCCCACATTCTCTTTCCGTGCTTGTTTGTTCGTCATCACGCCTTGCGAGGTCGATAGGATGGCAATACCCAGTCCCCCTAGGACCCGCGGCAAATTATCTTTCTTGGCATAGACACGCAATCCCGGCTTGCTGATCCGCTTAATGCCGCTAATGACTTGCTTGTTCTCATCGCTGTACCGGAGCTTCAATTCCAACTCCGGCCATTGACCGTCTTGCTTGACCTCGTGGCCATCGATATAGCCCTCGGCTTCCAGTATCTTGGCTATCTCCACCTTAGTCGTTGAAGTGGGCATGGTCACCGTCTTATGTAATGCTTGGTGCCCGTTTCTTATCCGGGTCAGCATATCCGCTATTGGATCTGTCGTCTTCATCAGTGCCCCCTACCAGCTAGCCTTGACTACACCGGGAATCATGCCCTCATGCGCTAACTCACGCAAACAGATGCGGCACAATCCGAATTGACGATAGTACCCACGGGGCCGGCCGCAACGAGAGCAGCGATTGTACGCCCGCGTCTTGTATTTTGATCTTCTTTTTTGCTTGGCAATCAGAGATTTCTTCGCCAAAATTTACCTCCAGTATCTTCCGCTCGGCTGCACTAGCGCGGGACCTTAACCGGGAACCCAAACGCTTTGAGCAGCGCCTGACCGCTCACATCATCCTTGGCGGTCGTTGTTATCGTAATATCCATGCCTCTTACGCGATCAACTTGATCGTAGTCTATCTCCGGGAAGATCAACTGTTCGGTAACTCCAAGAGTATAGTTTCCCCGGCTATCAAAAGACTTCAAGGATAGCCCTCGGAAGTCACGGATCCGTGGTAGCGCCAGCGATAACAGCCTGTCCAAGAACTCGAACATGCGGTCCCCGCGCAGAGTGACCGCGCAGCCAATAGCCTGTCCCTCGCGAAGCTTGAACCCGGCGATCGACTTCTTGGCCCTCGTTATCTTCGGTTTCTGGCCGCTTATCAAGGTCAACTCCGCCACCGCGGTCTCAAGGGCCTTGGAGTTCTGCGTGGCATCCCCCACACCCATGTTGACAGTGATCTTCTCAATACGCGGCAATGCGTACTGATTGGTGATGCTCAGTTCGGTCTTAAGAGAGTCGATTATCTCTTTTTGGTATTTTTCTTTCAGTCTCGGAGCCATATCTATCCTTTATCGATATCCGCTTCACACTTACGACAGACCCGGACCCGCTCGCCGCCCTCGTCGGTCCGGTACCCGATGCGGGCCGGTTCATCGCAGCTGGGACAGAGAAGCATAACGTTGGAAATGTCTACGCTGCCCTCTCTCTGGATGAAGCCCCCTTGGGGATTCTTTTGGTTCGGCTTAACGGCCCGCTTTATCATGTGCAGGCCTTCGACGATGATGCGTCCTTGTTTCGGCATCGTCTTAAGAACCTTACCGGTCTTCTTGTTTTCCTTGCCGGCCATAACGCGCACCTTGTCGCCCGCCCGTATTTTCATCTTCGGCATTAGAGCACCTCCGGTGCGAGCGAAACGATCTTCATGAAATTCCTATCGCGCAATTCGCGAGCGACCGGGCCGAAGATACGCGTCCCTTGCGGGTTCTGGTCATCGGTCAAGATTACAGCCGCGTTCTCATCGAACCTGATATAGGTGCCGTCAGAGCGCCGCCGTTCCTTTTTGGTCCTCACGATAACAGCCCGTACCACTTCGCCCTTTTTAACGCTGCCGCCGGGATTGGCCGTTTTGACCGTCCCGACTATCAGGTCGCCGACACGGGCATAACGCCGCCGGCTACCGCCGAGAACCCGGATGCATAAAAGCGACCGCGCTCCGGTATTGTCTGCTACTTTAACTAAGCTTTCCTGCTGAATCATCTACTCGGCCTTTTCTACCACTTTTGTCAGCCGCCAGCGCTTCGTCTTACTGAGCGGCCGTGTTTCCATGATCTCCACAACATCGCCCATCCCGGCTTCATTGCCGGCATCGTGAGCGGTGTACTTTTGGGTCTGCTTCATGATCTTTTTGTAACGGGGATGGCTGACCTTTGACTCGACCGCTACCTTGATGGTCTTGTCTGCCCGGTCGCTAACGACCCGACCAACCCTCAACTTTCTTTTTCCTCTCTCCGTCATTTATCCTTCCGCCTTTACCGTTTCCAATTCCCGCTCCCGCCGAACCGTCTGCACTCGCGCGATAGCCCGGCGGGCATCCTTCAGCTTCATCGGGTTGTCCAACTGGCCGGTGGCCAATTGAAACCGTAGATTGAAAAGCTCTTCCTTGGCATCACGGAGTTTGCCGGACAGCTCTTCGTCACTCATATCTCTTATCTCTTTTGCTTCCATGACCACCTAATCCTGTCGCTTAACGAAACGGGTCTTGATCGGCATCTTGTGCGCCGCCAACCTGATGGCTTCCCGAGCAACTTCTTCCGATACACCGGACAGCTCGAACATGATCCGACCCGGCTTAACGACGGCTACCCAGTACTCCGGGTTACCCTTACCGCTGCCCATTCGGGTCTCGGCGGGCTTCTCGGTCACCGGTTTGTCTGGAAATATGGTGATCCAGACCTTCCCGCCTCTTTTGATGTGACGCGTCATCGCCACGCGGGCCGCTTCTATCTGCCGGTTCGTTATCCAAGCCCTATCGAGAGCTTGGATCCCGTAGTCGCCGAAGCTGACCTTGGTTCCACCCTTAGCATTCCCTCGCATCGTGCCACGCTGGACTTTGCGGTGCTTAACTCTCTTCGGTACCAGCATTCTTATCATCCTCTTGTTTCTTCTTCCCGGAAGCAGGCGCCTTATCGGCTGCCGCCTTCGGTGCCTTATCGGCCGGCTTGGCCGCTTTCGTAGCCTTATCGTCCGCTTTCGGAGCCTTTTCGGCCGGCGTAGCCTCTTTCGGGGCCTTATCAGCCGGTTTGGCCGCTGCCTTCGGTGCCTTATCGGCTCCCTTCGGCGGTGCGCCAGCCTGTCCGGCCGGCTTCCTCGTGCCCGGAGTCACAGTGACGGGCCTTGCTTTTGGCCTCATCGACGGCTTAGGTCTGGCCGGCGGACGGCGGCGAGCAGCCAGCCCCAGTCCTTCTTTCTCATCTTTTTCAGGGTGCAGTGGCCCAAAGACCTCGCCCTGATATATCCACACCTTGACGCCAATACGACCAAAGGTCGTCGGAGCCTCTACAAACCCGTAGTCGACCCGCGCCCGGAGTGTATGAAGCGGCACCCGGCCTTCTCGATACCATTCGGTCCGGGACATCTCTCTTCCGCCCAAGCGGCCCGCGCACATTATCTTGATACCTAGAGCCCCGCTCTTCATCGACGAGTTGACAGCTTTCTTCATTGCCCGCCGGAAAACCACTCTCGCTGTTAATTGCTCGGCCACATTCTGAG
>JAUWIO010000079.1 GCA_030605305.1 Actinomycetes bacterium | reverse complement strand
GAAGAAAAGGTCGAACCGCGACCGGCGATGGCAGAGAGAAGGATGATCAGCATCTCGGGATATATGCTCGCGGCATCATCAGCGGTCACTTCTGCGAAAAGGCGTTGTGGATGGATACCGGCCGCATGCAATATCTCATCGACGTAGATATTGCCCAGGCCCGCGATGAAGGTCTGGTCGAGCAACATAGACTTGATCGTCCGCTTGCTGCTGTGTTTCGCGGCCACCAGGTCGAGCCAGGCAGCGGCGGTGAAATCGGCAGCCAGCGGCTCCGGGCCGAGACGATCGAGCTCGGGAACGGATAGCGGAGCACCGCCCGGGACAAGCTTGATATAGCCGAACTTGCGCATATCGATAAAGCGCAATTCCTCACCGCTGTCGAGTGTGAAGGCAACCCGCGTGTGCTTGTCCGCCGCTGTCCCGGCGGGAACGACCATCAGGCGGCCGCTCATCTTTAAATGAAAAAGAAGGCGGTCGCCTGAGTCGAATTCGGCTATGAGTATCTTGGCCCGGCGGGCGAAACCACTGAAACGGGAGCCGACGAGGCGCGACGCAAACCCGCTCCCACTGTCTTTGAGAGAGCCGGGCCAGCCAACGGCGACGTCGACCACGGCCCGCCCGAGAGCCAACCGCGTAAGATCGCGGCGAATGGTCTCGACTTCAGGTAATTCAGGCATGGCTCAGAGTCAAGTCGAACGGCGGACAACGCCGCGA
Source organism: Actinomycetes bacterium (assembly GCA_030605305.1). Lineage (GTDB taxonomy): Bacteria > Actinomycetota > Aquicultoria > CAJVYJ01 > JAUVQD01 > DAOUYN01. The sequence continues at coordinate 4,624 of JAUWIO010000079.1, read as the reverse complement.
GCGGCGGGCCTCAGGCAGGCTAGGTGCCCATTTCCCATGAAGCGAGATACTTCACTTGCTCCGCCGTAAGCGTATCAATATCGACGCCCATCGACTTCAGCTTGAGCGTGGCGATCTCCTGGTCGATCTCCTCGGAAACGCCATACACCTTGTTCTCCAGGTTCTTGCCCTCGTTCTTCATATGTTCGGCAGCGAGCGCCTGATTAGCGAAACTCATGTCCATCACCGCGGCCGGATGCCCTTCAGCGGCGGCCAGATTGACGAGACGCCCCTCGGCTAAGAGGTATATCTTGCGGCCGTCTTTCATCGTGTACTCTTCGACAAACTCGCGCACGGTCCGCTTCTCGACGGCCATCTCTTCGAGGCCCTCGATGTTTATCTCGACATTGAAGTGTCCAGTATTGGCCACGATGGCGCCGCCCTTCATGACCTCAAAATGGGCCTTATCCAAGACGTGCATGTCACCGGTGACTGTGACGACGAGATCGGCGATCTTGGCTGCCTCGACCCCCGGCATGACCCGAAACCCGTCCATGGCAGCTTCTAGAGCTTTCAAGGGATCGACCTCAGTGATAACGACACTCGCGCCCATGCCTTTGGCCCGCATAGCCACACCGCGGCCGCACCAACCGTAACCGCACACGACAAAGACTTTTCCGGCGATCAGGCGGTTCGTCGCCCGCATAATGCCGTCCATCGTGCTCTGGCCGGTGCCGTACCGGTTATCGAAAAAGTGCTTGGTCTTAGCATCGTTGACCGCGACAACCGGAAACTTCAGGACGCCCTGTTTGGCCATGCTCTTGAGTCGGATAACACCCGTAGTCGTCTCTTCGGTGCCGCCGATGATATGATCGACCTGGTCCGCCCGCTCGCTATGGATGATCGAGATGAGATCGGCCCCGTCGTCCATCGTTATCTGGGGCTTGCGGTCGAGCGCCTGATTGATGTGGCGATAGTATGTCTGACTATCTTCACCATTTATCGCAAAGACGGGTATGCCTTCTTTCACCAGCGCGGCAGCCACGTAATCCTGGGTGCTAAGCGGGTTTGAAGCGCACAGGGCCACATCGGCGCCGCCGGCCTGTAGTGTCAGCATCAGATTGGCGGTCTCCGTGGTTACATGGAGACACGCGCCAAGAGAAAGTCCGGCCAGCGGCTTATCTTTTGCGAACCGCTCCTTGATCTGACGCAGGACGGGCATCTCCTTTTCGGCCCACTCGATCCGAAGCTTCCCGTCGGCCGCCATTCCCAGGTCTTTTACATCATAATCCATCTATCGCTCCTTGATTGTTCCGTTACCAGACTTATATTGTCTTCCGTTTTCGACTATCACATTCGCCGCAACATCGCGTGCAGCCAGGGCCCTAGAGCCTCGGCCGCGGTCGTACCGATATCCACAACGTCAGAATGACCGATCGCGTCACGCTGCCACAGGCTGTTCGTAATACACGACAGGCCGACCACCTTCATGCCGCATTGCCGAGCCACTATCGGTTCCGGGACTGTCGACATGGTCACCGCGTCCGCCCCTGAACGCGCCAGGAACCGCGCCTCAGCGACCGTTTCATAACTCGGACCGCTAACGGCCGCCAACACTCCCTGGTGGATCGGGAGGGACAGCCGTTTAGCCACGGCCAGCCCCTGCTTGATAAGCGCGGGGTCGTAGGCTTCGCGCATATCCACGAAGGGGATGCCTTTCTCCTCATCGACCGCGCCTATCAAGGGGTTGTCCCCCATCAAGTTCAGGTGGTCGTTGATTTGCATAAAATCCCCGGGTTTATACCGGCGATTCAAGCCGCCCGCCGCATTCGTCAGGATGATCCCGCGAACCCCCAGGCGACTAAGGACGCGTATAGGGAAAGTAACCCCCCGCATGGTATAGCCCTCATAATAATGGAACCGCCCTCGCAAGACTAGAACGATTTTTTCCCCCACCCGACAAAGCGAGAGCTTCCCTTGATGTCCGCTAACTCTCGAAACGGGAAAATGTGAGATCTCTTCATACGCCAACTCTTTTTGGATTTCCAGATCGGATAAGGCGCCGCTGAGGCCAGAGCCCAGTACAACGGCAAGATCGGCCGTCGGCGTCAGGTGCTTCGCGATATGCTGAACCGTCTCGTTAACGTTGTCCATGAGGCGGTCCAAGCTACTCCACCAACCTCTTCTTAAGGGACTCTATCCTGTCGACCGGGCTCGGGTCGATCCCGTTCAGCAGGGCCAGATAGATGCTGGCGAAATCCCCAAGATAGATCAACGAAAACAGTCTGGCGGCTTTCGACTCTCCGACTGCTGTGAACTCTTCGATTCCGTCGAAGTGGTCGGCGATCAGCTCCCGGGTCGCTTCAAAACGCTTCTTTATCTGTGGGTGCTCGTCGCGGTCGCGCAAGAAGACCAGGGGAGCGCGCCGGCCCCGCTCTTCCAGCTCCTGCCAGCCGCATATCTCATTATGATTAAGTTCTGGCAGCATATTCCACCGGCCGCACACCTTGGCATTCTCGTTTAGCTGGCACCGCCACCGGAACGCGGCCAGGCCGGTGATGCCCTCAGAACCGTAGACGACCGGCATCTTGTCAAAAAACGCGGTCGCCAGCTGCTTGGCGGGGTTTTCCGCCAGCGGTACCGCCGGGCCGTACCGGTCGACTTCGAGATGGAGTAGGTCTATAGCCTCTTCCATGGCCGGACCGACGTCGGCGACAAAACCCAACCGCTCTAAAGCAACAGCCAGGGGAATACTGAGATAACCGAGGGCGGCGCGAGGCTGTATTCCGGCCGGGATGGTAACCAGTGTCAGGTCTTTTTCAATCGCGAGTTCACTGATCTTCCCGCCGCTGGAAATGACTAATCCTTGAGCGCCCCGCTCGATGGCTGTATTCAACCCCGATAGGGTCTCCTCAGTGTTTCCCGAATAAGACACGGCGATAGCCAGTGTCCCCGCTCCGGCAAAAGCCGGCAGATCATAATGGCGATTGACGAAAAGTGGGACTTTCAGCTCGTCTTCGAAGAGGACCCGGGCGACATCGCCGCTGATCCCCGAGCCGCCCATCCCCATGACGATGATGTTGGTCACCCGAGACGGGTCGACCTTAAGCTGTGCTTTCCGGCCGATCTCCAGGCCTGAGCGGCACTGACCATAGAAGGTGACAGCGTCGTCGAGCAAGTCGGCTTTGTCCAAGGCGGATATTGCTTTGGCGTCGTCTAAATCGATGGCTGCTTCCCTCAAGCCGAATCCCTCTCTAGAACCGGATCGTCCCCGGCTCAAGAGTCGAGCCCGGAGCCACCTTGATGCCACGACGCAACCAATTACCCTCGCCGATGACTAGATTGTCTCCCAGTACCGCGAAATCATCGATATGGACCTGCTTGCCCACATCGACGCCTCTGCCAAGCACTGAATTGCGAACGACCGCTCCCGACTGCAATCGGCAATCAGAGAAGCAGATCGCCCCCTCCACGCGGGCGCCGGCGCTGACATGACAGCCATCTCCGAGAGAAGTCGGCCCGATAATGACGGCGTTAGATTCGATCGTACAGTTATCTCCCATGACGACCGGTCCGTAAAGAAGAGCGTTCTGATCGACGGTCGTGCCTTCACCGACCCAAACGCGACTCTTGATCTCGGTCCCGGTGAAATCGAAGGGCAGCTTCCCTTCGAGCAGATCTTTGTGGGCCCGGATAAACTTCTCGGGAGTGCCGATATCCAGCCAGTAAGATGAGGCTGGGAAACCATAGACTTTCATGTCTTCGTCTAGTAAATAAGGGAAAAGGCCGCGCTCGAACGAGTAGTTCTCGCCCAGAGGAGCATGGGCCAAGACTTCCGGCTCCAGTACATAGGTGCCGGCGTTGATCAGGTCCGTAGTCGCCTCGTCCCAGCTAGGCTTCTCGACGAAGCTCGATACCCGCCCATCGCGCTCCAGGGGCACAAGCCCGTAGCTGGTCGGATCTTCAACGGCAGTCAACGAGATAGTCGCCACCGCCCCTTTTTGGCGATGGTAATCGATAAGATTAGTCAGATTTATATCAGTCAGAATGTCTCCGTTAAGCACTAGGAATGTCTCGTCTAATCTGTCGGCGACATTCTTCACCGCCCCACACGTCCCCAACGGACGATCCTCGGTCACCACTTCGACCGACATCCCCATCGCGCGGGTCTCGGCGAGGAAGTCGGTAAAAACCTCCGGCAAATAGCCGGTGCTTAAAATGACTTCGTTCACACCATACCGGCGCAGATGCGCCAGGACAGTAGCAATGAACGGGCGATTGAGAAGCGGCAACATCGGCTTTGGGATCGTCGTCGTCAACGGACGGAGCCTGCTCCCGAGGCCGCCCACCAAGATAACCGCTTTCATTTCGTCCTTTCGCTTATCGCTCGACCGGATCGGAGTCGGTCTGCTGCGCTTCGTCCGGCTCCGGCGGAAGCAGAAGCTCGCGCCCCTCAGACTCTTGGTCCGGCTCTCCCACGGGAAGCGCCGGAACGCCTCCTGAGCGCTGCCGGCAATCCCAATCCCACGCCAGCAAGCCGCCCGCGCGGACCACGAGTCCGCCGGCAACCAGCGGCTTAAGCCACCGCTTATTTGTGTCACTATATGTCTTGTCGAAGAAACGGTAAAGACTCTTTTGGAACTCG
>JAUWIO010000290.1 GCA_030605305.1 Actinomycetes bacterium | reverse complement strand
CTGAACTCGACCGGCGGTGTCTCGCCGGCGCTGAGCATCTCCCGGACTTTCGTCCCGGATAAAGAGATATGCGACTCGCTGTCATGCGGGCAAGTCTTGGACGAAGCCATACCGCCGCACTCTCGGCAGAAGAAAGTGTAGTCAAAGAAGAGCGGCGTGATATCAAGCTCCCCGGGATCGAACTCGTCGAAGATGTAGTGGGCATCGAACGAGCCGTAGTAATTGCCCACACCGGCGTGGTCCCGGCCGACGATAAAGTGGGTGCAGCCGTAGTTCTTCCTGATCAAAGCATGAAAAACCGCCTCGCGTGGTCCGGCGTACCGCATCGCGGCCGGGAGGACCCCTAAAACGACGCGATCTTTTGGATAATAGTTTTCGATCAACACTTCATAGCAGCGCATCCTGACATCCGCCGGGATATCGCCTTTCTTGGTCGCGCCGATCAATGGGTGCAAGAAAAGTCCATCCACGCCTTCCATGGCGCACTTCTGAATATACTCATGGGCCCGATGGACAGGATTGCGAGTCTGGAAACCGACGACCCGCGTCCACCCCAACTTGTGAAAGAGCGCCCGTGACTCGGCAGGATCGAGAGGGTACTCGCTAAACTCCGGCGCCGGACGACGCTCTAAAACAGTGACCGGACCGCCCAGCAAGACATCGCCAGAATCAAAGAGGTATTTGACGCCCGGATGAGATGGATCCGTTGTCCTATAGACCCGGTCCGCTTCCCTCTCCTTGTCGTAGGTAAAAACGTCTTTCAGGTGCAGAATGGCGACCGTGTCGCCCTTCTCGCCGAGCAGCGCGACATCATCATTTACGCTCAAACCGACTGCCTCGTCTTTGCTGACCGCCAAGGTCACCGGGATCGTCCACGGCAACCCGCTCTCAAGCCGCATAACGTCCACGACACTGCGATAGTCGGCTGAGGTCATGAACCCTTCCAGCGGGCTAAACCCTCCGACTGCTATCATCTCCAGATCCGACAGCTCCCGATCGTCCAGGGTGATGCTCGGCATACTTTTGGCCTTCTCTAGCAAGGCGGCCTTCTCTTTGGCATCGGCCATCCTGTTCACCAGGACACCGCCGTGCGGCTTGATCGTATCCATCCACGCTCCGTTTCTTAGACTATTGTCTCTATTGAAGTTTTCTGACGTAAATATGGGCGGCAGTCGGCTTTTCGACGATGCCGACTAACTGCTGCCCGGTCTCCTCGCACCAACGAGGCAAATCGGTCAGGCTGATCTCGTCGGTCGTTATCACTTCAAGCACCTCTTGTAAGTCCATCTTTTCCAGCGCCAGGGCCGTCTTCACGGCCGGCAGCGGGCACATGAGCCCCGTTGCATCCAAGGTAACATCCGCTTCGATATCAGTGTCGCTTGCCATGGTCCTCATCACCAACAGGCCGTCAGGCCGATTTCTCCTTGACATGGAGGCCACATTCTTTCTGCTCGGGGGTCTCCCACCACCAGCGTCCGGCCCTAACGTCCTCGCCGGGCTTGACGGCACGGGTGCACGGTGCGCAACCGATGCTCGGAAAGTTCTGGTCATGCAGGGCATTGTACGGGACATCATTTTTCTTTATGTAATCCCAAACGTCTTTTTCGGACCACTCTATCAAGGGGTTGACCTTGATCAGATTGTTACCCTTGTCCTCTTCGACGTT
>JAUWIO010000286.1 GCA_030605305.1 Actinomycetes bacterium | reverse complement strand
GCCCTTGGCGGTGTAGACGCGGTCGAGCTCAATATCTCCTGTCCCAATGTTAAAGCGGGAGGGGCTGTCTTTGGTTCCGATGCCGGCATGGCGGCCGCGGTGACGGCGAAGACTCGTCTAGCTACGAGCAAGCCTCTGATAGTCAAACTGCCACCCAATGTCGGCGACATCGCCGGTGTGGCAGTGGCCTGCGATCGCGCCGGTGCCGACGCTATATCATTAATAAATACGGTGCTTGGCATGGCCGTCGATATCGAGACCGGCCGGCCCCGCCTCGGAGCTGTGGTGGGCGGGCTATCCGGTCCGGCTATTCGGCCGATAGCGGTGAGAATGGTCTATCAGGTAGCCCAAGCTGTGGATGTGCCGGTCATCGGCATGGGCGGGATCAGCGGTCCGGCCGATGCTTTAGAGTTTATCATCGCGGGCGCCACGGCGGTTTCCGTCGGTACTGCCAGTTTTGTCGACCCGCAAGCGCCGATCAAGGTGATGGAGGGGATCGACGAGTATCTGGAATCCCGACGGATCGATTCCGTCAAACGGCTCACCGGCGCGATCAGGGTGGATAATGGCTGAGTCACCTCAGCTAATAGTCGCCCTCGATACACCGGAACTAGACGAGGCGCTGGCGCTGGCCGACCGCTTGTTGCCGGAAATCAACTATTTTAAGCTAGGCCTCAGCCTTTTTTGCGCCGCTGGTCCGCAGGCGATAACCGAATTCAAGCACCTCGGAGCCAAAGTATTTCTCGACCTGAAATTGCACGATATTCCGGCTCAAGTAGCCGGGGCTTGCCGCGTTATCGGCGCCTACGGAGTCGATATGGTCACAGTCCATACGCTGGGCGGTGTCGAGATGATGCGGGCCGCAAAACAGGGCCTTACCGATGGCGCCAAAGAAGCCAGCCTAGAGATACCCGTCGCTGTCGGCGTGACTGTTCTAACCAGCCTGGGAGCACAAGACCTCCGAGACCTGGGAATCAAGGAGCCCTCGAAAGAGGAGACTCGCATCACGGGACAAGTCTCATGGCTAGTCTCTAAGCTCGCCGTGTTAGCGGAGGGGGCCGGATTGGATGGCGTGGTTTCCTCTGCCCGTGAGATCAGGACGATCAAGTCAGAGATTCAGGAGGTGACGGACAGAGAGTTTTCAATCGTCACCCCGGGAATCAGGCCGCTGGGCTCAAGCGCGGACGACCAAAAACGGATCACCACTCCAGAGAGGGCTGTGAGGGACGGAGCGAACTATCTGGTCGTCGGCCGCCCGATAACCAGTGCCGACAAGCCAAAAGAAGCGGCGCTTAAGATTCTCGAAGAAATGTCCAAGGCAATACCGGGCTAAGCGGCCATCCGTCGGCCTTCTTCTTGCAGGTCGTTAGCGAGGCCCTCGTACCGTTCGCAGTATCCGGGACCGAACTCCTCCTCAATAGCTAGAAAGCGCTCAGTGACTTCCAGTCTTTTATCAGGCGGGAGATTGTTCTCGATCAGGTCGATCAGGATGACATTCTCTTTACGCATGTGCTCAATAGAGAGATCGGCGAATTCATCCGCTAGGACCGCGATCTCGCTTGCGCTCGTCGTCTCCCCGGCGGCATAAGCCCCGATCGCTGTCCGTAATTGCTCGAGCAGGCTCCGGCGGCGGCCATGGTCGCGAAGTAGCAACGAGCGCGGCTCGATCGCGACGCCCTGTCACTG
>JAUWIO010000303.1 GCA_030605305.1 Actinomycetes bacterium | reverse complement strand
GCGGCGACTATTGAATCTGCGCGAGCGGCTAAGAGGCTTGGCCCCTGAATCCGAGGTCTCGCCGGAAGAGATGGTGCTCGTCAACGAAGATCGTCGCGCTGCTCAGCAGGTACTGCTGCGGCTCCGGGCACGGGACCGGGACATCCTGGTCGCCCGATACAGCGGACTCAGCTACCAGGAGATCGCGGAAGTCGTCGGGGTCAAGAAGGCTTCGATCGGCACCTTGTTAATCAGGGCGGAGAAAAGATTTCAACAAGCTTACGAAAGAATGGCGGAAGGAGAACTTCGATGAACTTTCAAAATGAGGCTTTCTGGCGAAAGTTCGTGGAAAAGGACTCAGAGCTGGACGTCGCGACGAGGGCGACGGCTACGGCGCACCTTGGTGAGTGCGCGGCGTGTCAGAAGATCGAAACGGCGTTGAGGGCGCGGGTCGAGCTCGTGGACTCGGTGCTCTCTGACACCGCTGGACAACCCCAGGCAGCGTGGAGCCGGTTCGAACGCGAACGGCTCACACCGACGAGGGCTCGGCCTCTCTCTATTAATAATTCCTTAGCGGCAGTCGTCATCGGGGCCGTGGTGCTCATCGGGGGGATGGCGACAGCCCCCGGACAGTCGCTGGCAAATGACATGCTCGACCTCTTTAGGGCCGAGACGCTCGCCGCCGTGCGTATCGATCCCGATGCCATCAGGCATTTCGATCCAAGCGAGATGGGAGATATCGAGATCGACGAGCCAAGCGGCCGGCAGGTCGAGTCTCTGGCTGAAGCGGCAAAGATGACCGGTCTTGATATCCGCCTGCCGAGCGAACCGAGGTCCGGCCTGAAGCTCGCCGGCATACACGCATCCACAGCGGGCGAGGCCCGTCTCACGCTCGATGCCGAGCGGCTCAAAACCTTCCTCGGGGAGGAAGGTGCAGCGGATATCGCCCTATCTCCGCTGATCGATGGAAGTACGATCACCGCCCTGATACCGCCGACCGTGATGGTCGAATATGTGGACGATCAGAGCGCCAACGCCACCCCGGTTCTTCTGATGGGCCAAGCGGCCGCGCCGGAGATATCGGGACCGGTCGGTATCGACCTCGATTCGCTCCGCGACGACTTGCTGAAAATGCCGCTATTCTCCAGGGAGTTGAGCGAACAGCTGGCCGATATCAGCGACTGGCAGAGGACTCTGCCGATCCCCTACCCGGCCGAAGACGTCGCGGCTACGGAATTGACCGTAAAACCGGACGGCGACGGGTTATACTTCAAGGCAGATGATGGTTCGAGGGTTTTGATATGGACCGCAGACGACCAGGTGTTTGGGATCGTCGCCCCGCTCGACAGCCCGCTAAGCCGGGCCGAGCTGCTGGACTTCGCCCGCGATATCTAGAGCACCGGCAGGTCGTCGCTTGAATTCGGCCGGCGAGTGCTGGGGGCTGACCAAGAACTATCGTGGCCTGCGGGCACTGGACGGTCTGAGCCTAAAGATCGAACCAGGCGAGTTCTTTGGGCTCCTCGGACCCAAT
>JAUWIO010000053.1 GCA_030605305.1 Actinomycetes bacterium | reverse complement strand
CCGTAATAGGCATCGTAATAGCCGGCGCTGAGCGCGTAGGTGCCCAACATGATGCGGCGCTTGACCTCCGGCCCGAATCCTTCGGCCCTGGTCCTCTTATACATTTCCAACAGGTCCTTGGCGCCCTCGGCCCGACGCCCGTACCTGACCCCATCGAAGCGGGCCAGGTTGGAGCTGGCTTCGGCCGGAGCGATTATGTAATAGGCGGACAGGGCGTAGGCCAGCGTAGGTAGACTGACCGGCTCCACTATCGCCCCCTGGGATTCTAACTTCTTGATAGTCCCGTCGACGACAGCCTTGATATCGTCACTAACGCCTTCGGCCACCAGCTCTTGGGGGAAACCCAGCCTCAATCCATCGACACCGCCATCCAGGGCGGCAGTGAAATCCGGATATTCTCGATCGATCGATGTCGAATCATGTCGATCATGGCCGGCCAAAACGTTCAGGAGCAAAGCCGCGTCGGCGACGTCCTTTGTCAGCGGCCCGATCTGGTCCAACGAAGAAGCAAAAGCGACCAGACCATAGCGGGAGACGACACCGTAAGTCGGTTTTAAGCCGACAACGCCGCAGAAAGCGGCCGGCTGCCTGATAGAGCCGCCGGTATCCGACCCCAGGGCCGCCAGTGCTTGCCCCGAGGCAACCGCGGCCGCCGAGCCGCCGCTCGAACCTCCGGGTACTCTTGATAGGTCCCAGGGATTTGACGTCACCTGCATCGCGGAGTTTTCTGTCGACGAACCCATGGCAAATTCATCGAGGTTCGTCTTCCCTAAAAGTACCGCGCCACTTTTCTTGAGCGCGCCGGTCACTGTAGCATCATAAGGTGACACGAACCCGCTGAGGATCTTCGAAGCGCAGGTCGCGGGCATGCCTTGGATGCAAATATTATCTTTGACGGCCAGCGGTATGCCTAGAAGCGGACCAACGCCGCCGTCCCGGCGGCTCTTATCAGCCGCGGCGGCCTGCTCACGGGCGCTGTCTTCATCGACATGCAGGTATGCCTTTACTTGTGGCTCGACCGCGTTGATGCGTGAGAGGACCGCCTCAGTCAGCTCGACCGCGCTTATCTCGCCCCGGTCCAGGCGGTCGGAAGCCTCTTTGATAGTCAGGTCGTAGTCGAGAGCTCTTGGGGCTGTCATACGATCTTCGGGACCCCGAAAGCATCGTTTTCGCGGTTGGGGGCGTTGGCCAGAGCCTCTTCTTGCGAGAGCTCATCACCAACCTTGTCGGCCCGTAAGACATTGGTCACTTTGACCGCGTGGGCAGAGGGCTCGACGCCGGCCGTATCAAGCTCGGAGATCTTGCCGGCGTGCTCCAATATCTGTCCCAGTTCCACCGTCAGTTTGTCCGTCTCCTCATCGGTCAAGGCTAGACGGGCCAGGGCGGCAATGTGTTCGACATCTTCTCGGGAAATCAGCATGGACAGAATATAGCAATAGCCAGCCCGTTTGTACAAGCTGAATATCCGGGAAGGCTCATTTTGCCGATCGCAGCTATTTTACGGCAACGGGGAGATCGGCCGTGATCGAGAACGAGGTATAGCCCTCTTCCGTCTCAGCCGTCTGGGCCATAAATCTCAGCGTCCGCCCGTCAAGAGTGCCGCTGATCGATGCGACATTCCTGGCGACATCGAGCATCGGCGCGGGCATTATCCAATTCTCGGAATCCAGGCGGTCGAAATACCAATTGAAGACCTCGGCTGCCGTGTCCTCCGTCTTGAGAGTCAGGCTCTGCCCGGACGCGGTCGGCGTCTCGGAAACGATCTGCGCGCCTGGATAGATCGGAATGTCTTTTGGCCACTGGGCCGGGATCTCGATCGTCGTCACTTTTTCTACCTGGACCTTGGGGACCGTTTCGACTTTTTCTTCCGGCGGAGCAGGTGCAAGGTTACAGACGGCGAGAGGTCCGGGGACAAGGAGCGCAACAAAGGCGACTATAAGCAGGCGCCTGGATCTTTGTGACACTCCCTGCATTCCTCCCCTAGTCAGACCCGAACCAACGTCTTGCCGATATCTTAGATACCCGAAAACAACCCGGTCAAACGCCTGCCAGGCAACAAAGTGGTGGATATTCGCAAAGACGGGGTCAGGTCAGGCTGTAGTCCCGGCGGCAGTCCGCTCGGCGATGGATGCCTGGGCGGCAGCCAAACGGGCCAGCGGTACACGATACGGAGAGCAACTGACATAGTCGAGACCGACCTCATTGAAGAACTTCACTGAATTCGGTTCTCCGCCGTGCTCCCCGCAGATCCCGAGCTTTAGGGTCGGATTGGTCTTGCGGCCAAGTTCACAGGCGGTCTTGATGAGCTTGCCCACGGCGGGATCTATGATCTCGAATGGATTGCTCTCGAGTATCTTGCGGTCAAGGTAGCGGACGAGGATCTTGCCCTCGATATCGTCGCGACTGAACCCGAAGGTCGTTTGGGTCAGGTCGTTGGTGCCGAATGAGAAGAACTCCGCGTCCTCGGCGATCTCGTCGGCCGTGAGCGCCGCCCGGGGCAGCTCGATCATAGTGCCTATCTTGTACGCGAGCCGTTCCCCGCTGGCGTCCAGGACCTCATCACAGACAGCCTTAATCTTTTCTTTCAGGTAGCTCAGTTCGGACAGGACCGCCACGAGCGGGACCATGATCTCAACGTGCGGGTCTTTGCCCGCTGCCTTGAGCTCGACCGCCGCTTCCATGATCGCCCGGGCCTGCATCTTATAGATCTCCGGCTCGAGGATGCCGAGACGACAGCCCCGAAGGCCCAGCATGGGATTGGCCTCGGTCATGGCCTGAACGCGACTTAAAAGCTCTCGCTTCTCATTCAGATCCGCTTCAGCAGCGCCCTGGCACTCCATCTTGGCCACTTCCACCTCAAGCCCTACCAGGTCCGGTAAGAACTCGTGAAGCGGCGGATCGAGGAGGCGAATCGTCACAGGCAGGCCATCCATAGCCGTGAGGATGCCGGAAAAGTCACTTTTCTGGACTTCTCTCAGCTCGGCCAGCGCCGCTTTCTTCTCTTCGTCATCGCCGAGGATCATTTTTTGAACAATTGGGAGCCTGTCTCCAAGAAACATGTGCTCGGTCCGGGCCAGTCCGATGCCTTCGGCGCCAAACTCTCGAGCCTTAACAGCATCCTCCGGTGTATCCGCGTTCGTTCGCACACCGAGACGACGCAACTCATCGGCCCACCCGAGGACGGTCTCTAATTCCGGCGTCGGTTTCGGTTCGACCAACGGCACCTCGCCCACAATGACCCGGCCGGTCGTCCCGTCGATGCTGATGATATCGCCGCCCTTAACACTGATACCGTTAACACTGAATACTTGGTTGCGCATGTCGATCTTTAGCTCGCCCGCACCGGCGACACACGGCTTGCCCATGCCTCTGGCGACAACGGCCGCGTGGCTGGTCTTGCCGCCATGACTGGTCAGGATGCCCTGCGCGGCGATCATGCCGTGGAGGTCATCGGGGGTCGTCTCCCAGCGAGTCAGAATGACTTTCTCGCCCTGCTCCCCTAAACGCTCAGCCTCGTTGGCGTCGAAAACGACTTTGCCGACCGCTGCTCCCGGTGACGCATTAAGCCCCTTGGTGAGCACATCGAGGTCGGCTTCCGGATCAAAACGCGGGTGCAGCAGCTGGTCTAACTGGTCGGGTTCTATCCGCATCACCGCTTCTTCTTTGGAGATAAGTCCTTCCTCCACCATATCGACGGCGATCTTCAGGGCGGCCGCGGCCGTCCTCTTACCGACACGGGTCTGGAGCATATAGAGCTTGCCTTTATCGACAGTGAACTCGGTATCGCACATGTCGCGATAGTGTTTCTCTAATATATTTAGGGTCCGCATCAGGTCGCCGTAGACCTCCGGCATCTCCTGCTCAAGCTCGGCGATCGGCTTTGTGAGCCGGATCCCGGCAACGACATCCTCGCCCTGGGCATTCGTCAGGTAGTCGCCATAGAACTCGTTGGCGCCGGTAGCGGCGTCACGAGTAAAAGCTACCCCGGTACCGGAAGAATTGCCTTGATTGCCGAAGACCATCGTCTGGACGTTTACCGCCGTACCGAGCGTCTCGGGTATCTTATAAAGGCGGCGGTAGTCTACGGCCCGCTTATTATTCCAGGAGTCAAAAACAGCCCTAATGGACGAGTCGAGTTGTTTCCGCGGTTCTTGAGGGAAATCTCGGCCGGCTTCACCCTTGGCGATGCCCTTGAACCTGACGATCAACTCTTTCAGGTCGTCGGCCGTCAAATCGAGATCGTTCTCGACACCCTTCTCCGTCTTCAAGGCCGAGATGGCATCTTCAAAGAGCTGCCCGTCGACATCCATAACGACCTTGCCGAACATCTGAATGAACCGGCGGTATGAATCGTAGGCGAAGCGCTCATTTTGAGTCAGGGCGCTGAGCCCCTCGCCACTTTCGTCATTGAGTCCGAGATTGAGGACCGTGTCCATCATCCCGGGCATCGAGAATGGTGCGCCCGAACGAACACTGACGAGGAGCGGATCGGCGGCGTCGCCCAGTTTTTTACCGGTCTTCGCCTCCAGGTCGGCCAACTTCTCACTTATCTGTTCATCGAGTCCGGGCGGGTTGGCACTCGACTGCGAATAAAGATTGCAGGCATCGGTCGTGATGGTGAATCCCGGCGGCACCGGCAGTCCGAGATTGGTCATCTCTGCCAGATTAGCGCCTTTCCCGCCGAGAACATACTTCATGTCGGCTTTGCCTTCTTCGAATGTGTAGACAAACTTTTCTTGCCTCATCAATACCCCCCTGAACCGGCCGCTCCAACCGGTCCTTGACCTACGGTAATTTAGAAAAGTCGGCTATCTCATCGGACAGCCCGACACATGTATTCAATAGCCTTAATCGGTTATTCTTGACCGTTTCGTCCGGCGCCATAACCATAACCGCCTCAAAGAAATCATCAATAGGCGGACGCATTGAAGCCAAGACCGCCATCGCCGCGCCCAAATCAGCTGTTTTGAGCTTCTCATTCAATGCCGCTCGCGCCCCTTGGGCCGCCTGAAGAAGGCGTCCTTCGGCCGGATCATCGAATAGTCCCGCATCGACCTCCAGCCCTAATTCCGGACGGGACAGGTTGCGGCAGCGCGTAAACGCCAGCTTAACATCCTCAAGCTCCTTCGTGCCCTCGAACGCGCCCAGTAAACTCACTCTCTCGGCAATAGATGCGACTACATCATGGCCCGCAAAGAGTACTGCTTCCACGGCCGCCTGGGCCGCACCGATATCATCGAGCCAGCGGCGCACCCTGGCCAACATAAAGTCGTGGAGCTCGCCGGCCGCCTTGTCGGACTCACTACTATCGATCACCGTTTCCTGATAGTTATCGATAGCCAGCTTTACGAGGTACAGTATATCAAAAGACCACCCGGTCTGCGCCAAGATCTGCACTACTCCGGCGGCCTGCCGGCGCAAAGCATATGGGTCGGCTGAACCGGTCGGGATCAACCCGACAAGAAAACACCCGGCGAGCGTATCGAGCTTTTCAGCTACCGATACTATCTGCGCCACCGTCTGCTTGGGGAGCTCGTCTGTGGCAAAGCGCGGCCGATAATGTTCGGCCACCGCCTCGACCACCGCCTGGGGTTCGCCGTCCACCTTGGCATACTCGCTCCCGATCACACCTTGAAGGTCCGTAAACTCTATGACCATCGCGGTCGTCAGGTCCGCCTTGGCCAGGAGAGCCGCCCGTTCGACCATCGCCCGCGTCTCTTTGCCCTCACCCAACCTATCAGCCAGGTTCGCGGCGAGCGCGCGAACTCTGACCGTCTTGTCGTAGACGGTCCCCAGCTCTGCCTGCCAGACGACACTTTTTAGGTTATCGACCTTCGACTCCAGGGTCGTCTTCGTATCCTCTTCAAAAAAGAAGGCGGCATCGGCCAGGCGCGCTCGTAAGACACGCTCGTGCCCGCGGCGAATACGCTCGCCGGCCGCTGGATCACCATTGTGGACGACAGCAAAACGGGCCATCAGGCGCCCTTTATCATCTTCTATGGGAAAGTATCGCTGGTGCGACTTCATCGCCGTCACCAGAGCGGCTCGCGGCACTTTCAGAAATCCCTCATCAAAATCTCCGACGACCACGTGGGGGTCCTCGACCAGGAAAGTGACCTCATCGAGCACGTTGGTGTCGGTCGGATCGGCGAATGCGCGCCCGCCGACTGAAGCGGCTGCCTCCCGGACCATACTTTCGACCGCCT
>JAUWIO010000150.1 GCA_030605305.1 Actinomycetes bacterium | reverse complement strand
TGGAGATAAGCGGAAAAGCCCATAAGTTCGGGCGCGATATAGATACTGACATCATCATCCCGGCGCCGTACTTGACGACTTTCGACCCCGACGAGCTGGCGGCCCACTGCATGGAGCCGCTCGCTCCGGACTTTAATGAGCGGGTCGAGGCCGGCGACATCATCGTGGCCGATGAGAACTTCGGCTGCGGCTCGTCTCGCGAGCACGCGCCCGTGGCGATCAAGGGGACCGGCATCAGCGCGGTCGTCGCCAAGTCATTTGCCAGGATTTTCTTTCGAAACGCGATCAAAACGGGTCTGCCCATCCTGGAGTCGCCGGAAGCGGTCGACGCCATCAACGCAGGCGATCAGGTCAAGATCGATACGACTGCCGGGGTCATCACCAATGTGACGACCGGAGAAGTCTTCAGCGTTGCTCCGTTTCCCGAGTTCCTGGCCGGGGTTGTCGAGGCCGGCGGTTTGATCGAGTACACCAAGCGCAAAGTGGCAGGGTAGGCAGCGATGTTCAAGCTAACTGTTCTGCCCGGAGACGGGATAGGTCCTGAAGTCACGGCTGAAGCGGTCAAGGTGCTGCAGCTGGTGGCCGCCCGGCATGATCTGGAATTCTATGTGGAAGAGGCGCTGATGGGTGGGTGCGCTATCGACGACTGCGGTCAACCGTTGCCTGCCCAGACACTGGAGCTGTGTCGCCAGAGCGACGCCGTGCTGCTCGGGGCGATCGGCGGGCCTAAATGGGATACGACCGACCCGGATAAGCCTCGTCCGGAGCAGGGCCTGCTCGGGTTACGCAAAGGACTCGAATTATTTGCGAATATCCGGCCGGTCAAAGTCTACGACGCGCTGATAGAGGCATCGACGCTCCGCGCGGAGGTGGTGCGCGGTATTGATCTCTTGGTCGTGCGCGAATTGACGGGCGGGCTGTATTTCGGGGCCAGCGCTCGCGAGGGAGATCGCGCTTTTGACACGATGGACTATCAGGCTTTCGAGGTCGAGCGGCTAATAAAAGTCGCGTTCGAGATGGCCCTAAAGCGCCGCGGGCGCGTCCATTCGGTCGATAAAGCCAATGTCTTGGAGTCTTCGAGGCTCTGGCGCGAGACGGTCATCAAGGTATCCGTCGACTACGCGGATGTCGAGCTCATCCATCAGCTGGTGGATAACACGGCCATGCAACTTATCCGGAATCCGGGGCAGTTCGACGTTATCGCCACCAATAATATGTTCGGCGATATCCTCAGCGACGAGTCGTCGATGCTTTCCGGTTCGCTCGGCATGCTGGCATCGGCTTCACTGGGGGCGCAAGGCCCCGGCCTCTACGAACCGATCCACGGCAGTGCGCCGGACATAGCGGGTCAAAATAAAGCCAACCCCATAGCCACGGTCTTATCCGTGGCCATGATGTTCCAGTATTCGTTCGATCTGCCGGAGCCGGCGCTCACCATCGAGCGGGCCGTAGACAAGGTCCTGGCCGACGGTCACCGGACCGCCGATATCATGAGCGACGGCATGAAGGAAGTAGGCACGATCGAGATGGGCGAGCTCATCAGGGCGGCCCTCGACTGATGGATTGGAAGCTGGCGGCGACGACGTTTGGCATCATCTTCCTCGCCGAGCTTGGCGACAAGACCCAGCTGGCAGTCTTTACTCTCGCGGCCCAGGCCAAGTCGCCCTGGACAGTTTTTGTCGGTGCGTCGCTCGCGCTAGTCGTTGTCACTTTGCTCGGCGCTTATCTCGGGGGCTTCATCGCGAACTATATACCGCCCAAGTTCCTGCACATCGGGGCCGGCTCCCTATTTATCGTCCTCGGCGTCAGCCTCCTTTGGGAAAACCTCCGATAAGGATGGGCAAGTGGGCTGGTAAACGGCCTCAAGTCATACTAAAGTATGATACTTCGACCTACTTATGATGTAACATAAGTTACGTCCGTTACCGCGGAAGTTACACCTGGTCACCGATTTATTTTTCGCCTATCGCTTGATAAGATGCTCACACGCTGTGAAAGACGTTTTAAATCAAGCCTATGGGGAAAGTACAATCAATCAAGCGAAGGATTAATGATCAGTACGGGGAACGATTATTGTAACGTAGAACGCTTGTCGGCCCGGCAAGTGACAGTGAGAACATAAGGGGTGCGCGGATGTTGCTGAACTTATTATTCTTATCAAGGCGAGCAGGATCAATACTTCATCTTAGAGAAGAAAGGGGGTGCTTGGTTTGTTGTTAAGTTTATATTGTCGTCTGCAATCTCTGAGAAATGAGAGAGGAGCGACCGCAGTCGAGTATGGGATTATGGTAGCTCTCATCGCTGCCGTTATCGTCATAGCGGTCGCGACGCTCGGGACGCAGGTCAATAGTGCGTTTACGTTTGTGAGCGGTCAGCTTCCGTAATAAGTTGATGGGATGCGCCAGGGTTGAAAAGACATGTGCTCTAGATTATCCATGACAAACATGTTAAAAAACGAAAAAGGAGCGGCAGCAGTAGAGTTTGCGCTACTGCTGCCGCTCCTTGTCTTGATTCTTATGGGCATTCTAGTTTTTGGGCTGGTGTTGAATAACTATCTAGAAATCACCCACGCCGCTAGAGAAGGTGTCCGCTGGGCCTCTTTACGGGCCTCCTTTGCCGAAGTTGAAGCGAAAGCCAAGACGGCCGCCCCGGGCATTGACTGGACCCAAGCGACACTGACTATATCCGGTGTACCAGATCCGCCTACCGAGGCCGACCAGGGGAACCCGGTCACAGTCACAGTCACTTACGATATCGGCGCGATCACGGCCCTCTACGGGCCGATTCAATCGCTGTTTCCGTCCACTATCATCACTAGTGCCGCTACCCAGAGGGTTGAGTAATGCGTAAACGCTTTGCGTCCGTCGTCAAAGATGAAAGTGGCGTCACCGCCGTTATTGTCGCGATCTCCGTGACATTGTTCGTTGGTTTTCTCGCCTATGTTGTCGACATCGGCTACGCCTATGAGATGCGCCGGCAACTTCAGTCGGCTGCTGATTCAGCGGCCCTGGCGGGGATGACGGATAAGGTAAACGGTGAAGCCCCCGACCAAGTATTGGCAATCGCCCAAGATTATGCAGCAAGAAATGATTCGGTCGGTCTGCCCGACACGCTTGATGTAATCCCACCCGACGACGAGTCAGGTCAAACGATTGTAGACCAAGATGATTTTGTGCAAATCGGGGTTAGCAAGCAGGCGAATTACGCTTTTGCCCCGATTTTTGGCCGAGACAATCAAATGATCTACGCGCAGGCTAAGGCGATACGAACCTACATAACCGGAGCCGGCGATCTGGTGCCGTGGGGTCTAGGCACAGTCAGGCCCACTGAGATAAAGGCATATGTGGGTGATAATCCAAACCCCTATTACTTGACCGATGGTAATCAAGATGGCGTCTGGGACGGCTCGGTAGATGCTCCTGGGACCCCGAGCCCTGACGGGTATCTTGTTGATATAGAAGTGAAGAACGGCTATGACTACGTCCAGCCACTTGAAGATGTTGGCAGAATCACCGTCGATG
>JAUWIO010000126.1 GCA_030605305.1 Actinomycetes bacterium | reverse complement strand
TTCCAGGGACACGTACCTAATTATTTCCTAAGAGATTAATTAGGTACGTGTCCCTGGAACTAACCCCATAGCTAACTAGGGTGTCCTTAATTGCACATTAGTTTCAATCTATTGATATCACCTGTGAAGCTTTGTACAATGCTGGCGATCGGCATTATTGGTAGGGGCAATAAGCTATAGATCAATTCGAGAAAACCAAGCTCTTTCCCGAGAAAGAAGAGCGGGTCCACGATTGCGGTTACCAATAATATCGAGAATAGACTGGAAAGATCCGGCGCAAAGACTTCGCTTTGCTTTGCTTAGCGGCGCGGCTGTAATGTTTCTCCTCTTCTCTCTAGCGGCGATTTTTCCCTTGGCGTCGCACCCGACTTTTTGCGGAAAGGCCTGTCACAGCCAGAGTCCCCAGTGGCAATCCTGGAAAGCTTCGGCCCATTCGCAGGTCACGTGTTATGCGTGTCATATGGATGTAGGCTCGATTAAGCACCTGCTTAAGTTGAAGCTGTACGATGCTCCAGTCGGAATGATAGCCACCGCTCTAGGCACGGAACCGAAACCGATCAACGAACATAGCCACGTAAGCCAGGCTCTCACCCCCCGAGAACGATGCGAGCGATGCCATACCAACGAGAACCGCAAGTTCACATTCTCGAAAGGCATTAAAATGAACCACCTGGCGCACAAAGAAGCCGGACTGGATTGCACTGTCTGTCATAACCGGATAGCCCACAAAGGGGCTGAGGACTTCGAGCCCTTGAAGTCAGAATGGAAGGAAGCCGAGGGCTTCCATTACGAGGATTTTCTGACCATGAAACATGGTTGTCTAAGGTGCCACAGTGGCAACGCGGAGTCGCGCAGCGAAGAGACGCTGAGTCTGATAGGAAACGGTAAAAAACCGCCGACCGCGTGCACCGCCTGCCATACGGAAGATTTTGACCTACCGGTAGGTCATGATGATCCCGTTTGGCGAACGGCCCACGGCAAGGAAGCCAAGAAAGACTTCAGCGTCTGCATGGAATGTCACGGCGCAAGCAAAGAGTTTGACCACGACGGTACGCCATGGTGCACTCTATGTCATGACGCTGCCCAAGTCGCCACGTTCAGGGTCTAGCGATCACCGATCCGGGTTGTGTTTGTTCCAGCTCGGAGTTGACGGCGGCATGGGTGCCTTCGTGAAATGCGACGATCCCGCCGAAGATGCTTCTGTCGGTGACATCGACGAATCCAACGTATCGCATCAGCAAAGAGAGTTCTTCAGGTGTATAAAACTCTCGGATGGCTTCGATAAAATAGTCGGCGCAGCTCCGGACGTTGCCCTTACTGCGAAAAATACGGCCGGTCGCAAACATGCTGGCCTTTAAGTAGGCAAGGTAGGCTTGTTCGAGAAGTTTGCTGCTCGGCTTGAGCATGTCGCAATGATAGAAGCTTCCGCCCGGTTTAAGGACCCTGAGAATCTCCGAAAAAACTTCCACTAACCGAAGATGTCTGGAGGCGGCTTCGAGAATAACGATATCGAAAGTATTATCGGGAAAGGGCAGTTTATGTACATCGCTGATAACGCTCTCGACATCGAACCCAAGTCGCCTAATGCGCTCCTCCCCGACCTCCTGCATGGCCTGACTGCGATCGATCGTTGTGATTCGCAATTCGGGCTGCTTTTTAAGAAGTTGTATGCTGACTGCGTTGGTGCCGGCGCAAACATCCAAAACTCTCATGCCCGGCCTCAAGGCTATTCCGGAGGTGAAGTCTTTGCGCCATTTATTCCACATGCCGAGACTGGCGACATTGTTGGCGGCGTCATAGTAAGACGAAAGATCAGTGAATGCGTCGCCGAGAACCCCATTCCAGGTTTCTTTGAATTTTTGCTCGCGGATATTTTCGCGTTCGATAATCTCCTGCATATTAAACAACCTTCGGATAGGTCATGGACTATTCTAGTATTAACTACCTTCCCGAATACGACCCCGAATAGCCCTACTTTGCGAAATCCTTCACATGCTTTTTTCTGCTTCAAGAGGTCATGGTGTTGCGGTATCATCTAGTCGAGGTGTTTTGCTATGCCGATCTTTGAATTCGACTGTTTGAAATGTCAGGAGCGATTTGAGCGCTTAGTAGGAGTCGGCGCCGGAAGCGGCGCCAAACCGACCTGTCCGGTCTGCGGGTCAGGCGATGTCAAGAAACGGTTCTCCACTTTCGGCGTCCGTTCGGGCGGCGGGGGCACCGAGACGACCTCCTCCGCTTCAGGCTGCTCCAGCTGCAGTTCGAGCAATTGCTCGACTTGTCACTGAGTGGTTTCCCCAACAGGAGAGAGCGTGTCTGAGACTGATCTCGCGAACATCACCGATCTGGATAAACTTGAGCGCCACATCAATAAGTGTGTCGCCTGTCCGCTAGCGGAGACCAGGACCAAGATCGTCTTTGGAGTGGGCAGTCCCACGGCCAATCTGATGTTCATCGGAGAGGCCCCCGGCTTTCATGAAGACCAAAGCGGCGAACCTTTTGTCGGCGCCGCCGGCCGCCTCCTCGATCAGCTGCTCGACACGGTTCTCGGTCTGTCCAAGAGCGATATCTATATAGCGAATGTGTTGAAGTGTCGCCCTCCAGGCAACCGCGACCCGCTGCCGGAGGAAATCGAACACTGTCGTCCTTTCCTGCGCAAACAAGACGAATTGATAGTGCCAAAGATAATCTGCACTCTCGGCAAACACGCGACCAGTGTTGTTCTGCGCAAAAATATCAGTATCTCGCGCATTCACGGCGAGCTTATCCATGTGGGCAGAAGACGCCTCTTCCCGACCTACCACCCGGCCGCCGGTTTATACAGCGGCGCGACCAAGCAGCTTCTAATAGAAGACTTCCATAAGCTGAAGTATCTGCTCTCGGTCGACGACGAACCCGAGCCCTCGAGCGACGAAAGCCAAGAGCAGATGGATCTCTTCGGGCAATAGGATGGGACCGTTAAGCAAAGATGAGGTGATGACTGACTCCGAGGAAAAGACCAAGGACCTCGGACAGGCCCTGGGGGCTGCGCTGGCCCCGGGAGACATCATCTCGCTCACCGGAGACCTCGGCGCCGGGAAGACCCGCTTTGCTCAAGGACTGGCGGCCGGCCTGGGCGTAGACGGCCCCGTCACCAGTCCTACTTTTACCATCATGAAGGTTTACGAGGGACGGCTTCCCCTATATCACTTCGACGTCTACCGGATCCAGAAGATCGCCGAACTCGAGGCCATCGGATACGAAGAGTACTTCTTCGGGGATGGCGCAACGGTCATAGAATGGGGCGATAAGATCGCGCAGATCCTCCCCCGCGATCATCTGCGCTTGGAAATACATCGTGATCTCAACCGCATCGAGCAGCGCCTTTTCATCGTCGAGGCTTTCGGGGAACGTTCCCGCGAGCTGGCAAAGATATTGGCACAAGCAGCGTGAGCCTCGCCTTCGACACGGCCACCGATCAGCTGACCGCTGCCCGGGGAACGAGCAAACGGATCGAGGCGCATTACCACGAACCGGCGCCCCGCGCCCACCTGGGGCGCCTCCTGCCCGTCATAGACTCCTTGTTCAAGGAGGCCGGTCTGGACCGCCGGGACCTCGATGCGATCGCCGTCGGTATCGGCCCCGGCTCCTTCGCCGGGCTGCGCATCGGCGTCTCAACAGCCCAGGGATTGGCGCGGGCCCTCGATAAACCGCTTGTCGGCGTCTCGACCTTGGATGTAATCGCACGCCAAGCAGCCAACGCAAAGACTGGCGACTCTTCAAAGTCCAGAATATTTCCTGTCTCAGACGCCAAACGCAAGGAGATCTACACTGCCGCTTTCGACGGGCGCGGGCGGCGGCTCGACGACTACCGCGTCCTCCGTCCGGCCGATCTGGCTCGTGAGCTGGAGGAGCTTGACGCCAAGGTAGTGCTGGCCGGTGACGGGTTGAAGCAATATCCACACGAGTTGGCGATTGCCCGGGAAGGAGAGGACGCCCCCCAAACCCCGGGGATACCGAATGCTTCTGTTTTAATTAAGCTCGCTGAGGAAAGAATACAAGCAGGAGAGATCGGGTCATATTTTAAGGGGCTGCCGATCTATATTAGGCTGTCCGACGCTGAGGAGAACCGAAAACGGGAAAAGTCATCCTAGACAACCTGCTCATTCGCGACATGCGCCCCGACCACCTGGACGCAGTCTTGGAT
>JAUWIO010000104.1 GCA_030605305.1 Actinomycetes bacterium | reverse complement strand
GGCGACAATAACGGGATTTCTTGATTCATTGAAAAAGGCCGGGCGGGCCCCGAGCAGTATTGCCAGAGCGGTCGCCTCGATCCGGTCATTCCATCGATTTCTCGTCCTGGAAGAACACACGAAAAACCACCCCACTGAAGACTTACGCACCCCAAAGACCCCGGTCAGGCTGCCGGGCGTCCTCTCTATCGAACAGGTCCGGTCGATCCTCGAGCAACACTTCCCACCGACGCCGACCGGACGCCGTGACCGGGCCATCATCGAAGTCCTCTACTCATGCGGCCTGCGCGTCTCCGAATTGGTCTCGCTCGACCTTCCCGACCTCGATTTCGATGGCGGCTACCTGCTCTGCATGGGCAAGGGTTCCAAGCAAAGACTCGTACCGTTCGGCGAAGCAGCCGCCGCCTCGCTCCAAGACTACCTGGGTTCGAGGAAAGTCCTAAGTAAGGGAGACTACACCCAGCAAGCCGTCTTTCTAAACGCCCGAGGAGGACGCCTAAGCCGGCAAAGTTGCTGGAGCATTACAAAGAAGTACGCGGCGATGGCAGGGGTCAAGAACCTCTACCCGCACAGTCTCCGGCATTCTTTCGCCACCCACCTGCTTAAAGGCGGAGCCGACTTGCGGGCGGTCCAGGAGATGGTGGGGCATGCTTCGATCTCTACGACACAGATATATACATCTCTCTCCCTGGACGATCTGTGGGAGATCTACCACGAAAGCCACCCGCGTGCTAAAGGGGTCCGCCGAGACTGAACCGCGGCCTATCTGCGCCGGCGACTTGCGAGCGACCTGAGCCGGAGCCGGGATGTAGCGGCGGCGGCAAATCCGCTGTTTGAGCCTCGTTTTGTGAGGCGAGTTCGGATTTCGCCCCGCGAAGTCCGGGTGCAGGCCAGGCTCGCGAGCCGGAGCCGGTGGAGATTGGCCACGGTTCAGGGCTGAGCCGAACCCGGTTCAGGGCTGAGCTGAACCCGGCTCAAGATTGAGCCATTGACCGCTTTAGCCAGCGGTCGGCTAGAAGTAGGCCGATAATGGTCTTGGCGTCGACGATCTGGCCTTCATCGATCATCCGCAGCGCCTCTTCGAGCGGGATTATCTCCCGCTCCATCTCCATCTCCTCGTACCCGTCCGGCTCCATCTCACCGATCGAAGTGACCTCGGCTAAATACAGATGGAAGAGCTCACTACTATAACCGGGGCTGTTGTGAAACTCGTTCAGCTCGACCAGATTTGAGAATTCAGCGCCCGCTTCTTCTTTTAGCTCGCGGCGGGCACATTCTGTGGGCGGCTCGACTCGATCGCGCTTGCCAGCCGGGATCTCCAAAAGATAGCCCCCCACTGCGTGACGATACTGGCGGACCATGATGACCTGCCCGTCGGCGGTAAGCGGCACGACCCCGACAGCACCGGCATGGGTGAGCACCTCGCGTTCGACGATCTCTCCATCCGGCATCCGCACGTCATCGACGCGGACCTTGAAAATATGACCCTCCCAGACCTCTCTTGACCCGACGACTTCATACTTGGTTTTCGGCATTTACTCCCCCCTCCCCTGCTTTTTGGCCGACCGGCCCCGCGCGGCCCGTATGGCCCCGCCGGCGAGACCGGCCAGGCCCACCGCTGTGATCACGACGAGAAACACACCAGTCCCTCCCGTCGCGCCGGCGGTGGCGGCGACGGTACGTTCGGCGCCGGCCACCAGCACCGGCTGGTTTCGGCCGTATTCTTTCCATAGCTTGTACGTGACCTCGCCCCAAGTGTCCGAGCCATCCGGGGCAGCGGCGGCCGGACCGCCGGCATTGGCGGTCTTCGTCTTGTCTGTGGCGAGCAGCCAATCCATATATTCTTTTGAGTACGTTTCATACTTGAGCCTGGCACGGATCGTCAGCGGACCGCGGACATCGGGCGGAACACTAAACGTATATGATGTCACATCCCAGTTCTGGCCATCTTCGTAGTCCGCCCCGATAATAAAAGCGCCCTCTTTCTCATAGGCGTTATTATTAAATCCCAGCGGCGGGATCCTGTTGTCTTTGAGGATCTCATCTAGCCGAGCAAAGTGAAATGACTTCTCCCCCTCGACCGCCGCTTTCTGTTCGTAGACCTTGGTCTGCTCCGTGCGAACCAGGGCGCCCTCATCATCGAGAGCACCGTCTTCGAATACCAGTTTATCGTCGACGTCAGTTACCCGCAGATGAAGCCAGAGCTGGCGGCCTTCGGCAAAACCCGTCGGGAGTTTGTGGCCAGTCCGATTTGTCACTCTGACCTGGATCTCAAGCTCGTTTCCCGAAGACGTCTCAAACGGCTCAAGTATCTCGACATCAGCGGCTTGGCGCATCAGCTGCTCATTCCTCTCCCGCGCAGCCCGCAAGGCAAACTCCCGGCTCGAAGACACCTGGTAGCCGGCCTCCGCCCACCCGGCGTCGACATCGCCATAAAGAGAGCTCATGCCCGGATAGAGCAGCCAAGTCTGCGCCCCGGGAAATTTCATGGGTGGATGGCATTGCTGGCACCTAAAGCCGGTCTCGCCAAAAAAACTATACTTCCACTCGGTATAAGTCCGTTCTAGGGGTTGGCGCATGGAGCTATCATTGACGCTTGCCCGCAGTGGATTGGCGACATCGTGGCACGAACCGCATAGTTCACCGGTCTTGTGGAGCGGTTTCAGTGGATGTTTGCCGCCCTGCCAGGGATCGTTGACCGAAAAGTAGACAGAACCATTACCTTCTGCTATCTCTTTCCCGTCGACCCTCGATTTTCGCAAGCCCACCCGCTCGAGACGGTGGCAAAGATCGCAGACCGGAACAGACTCGCGATCGGCTGCGGGCGCCGGTAAAAAGCTCTTGCCAAGCGTATCTCCGCCGGGCGCCTCTGACTTACCCTCAAACCAACCGACGGCGTGACAGCGCAGGCAGTAGTCCCCCACCCCTGGAGCATCTTGTTCCGCGATCGACAGTGCCGCCAAGAACGATGGGTCATAAAAATCGTTCCCCATCATGCTCCCGGCCCAGTCTTTGTATATAGGAGCGTGGCAGTTGGCGCAGGCGGCAGGTGGCTCCAGCTTATCGATGATCTCACCGGGTTGCGTGGAGTTCTTCGTCACCTCTCCGGCCCCGGCCGGCGCCGCCATCAGAGCGAGCAGGAGTACCGCCAAGACTATCGATATAGCTGATGATTTCAAAACTCCTCCATAGCGTCCCCGCTCACGTATCGATAAGCTATGATACCTTAATGAACGATAAACAGGGCTTCCCTGAATGGGAGAAACATTACCGCGAAACGCCAGTAGAGGATATGCCCTGGTTCTTTGAAGATCTTGAATCTGACGTGCAGGCGGCGCTCGCTGAACACGGGATCGAAAGTGGCCAAGCGCTGGATCTAGGCACGGGACCGGGGACTCAGGCGATGGCCCTGGCCCGGCTGGGATTCGACGTGAGCGCGTCTGATCTCTCTGAAACGGCTATCAAACTAGCTAGGGCCCGCGCCGAGGAAGCCGGTTTGACCATCGATTGGCGCCAAGACGATATCCTGTCGTCGAAGCTGCATGGGCCTTATGACTTGATCCTCGATCGCGGATGCTTCCATGTCTTGGCGCCCGCCGACCGTCAGACCTACGTGAAGACCGTATTCGGTCTATTGAAGCAGGGAGGGTGGCTATTATTGAAGGCGTTCAGCGTTGACGAACGAGGAAAATGGGGCCCGCACCGCTTCGCTCCCGCCGACATAGAAATGCTTTTTGGCGCCAAGCTCGAAGTAGTCTCTATAAAGGAAACTCTCTTCCACGGAACACTGAAGAAGCTGCCAAAAGCGCTCTTAGCCGTTATGCGCCGACCATAGAAGCGGCCGCCATTCCAGCGGCTCCAGCCGCGAGAAAGAAGGCCGGCTCCTCTTGGATGCCGCGCCCCATCGTCGAGGCTTTCGGCCCGCCTGACTCCTCGATTCTTGCCAGGAGCTGCAGAACCGGGCCCGCATCAAATGTCTCCACCCGATGACGATCTTCGATCCCTGATGACCGTAGGGACTCGGCCACGCCCTTCCCGAACTGTGTGTTAGGGCCGTCGAACACCGGCATCGGGACCAACGACTCGGCCAATGCGGCCCGCGTGAGAGCACAGACGCAATGATGGCTCAGCCCTTGATGGCGGGGTCTTTTATAGTCCTGACCCAGGCGCAAGACCGCGATCGGCCGCCCGCCAAGGGCAGCGGCCGCATTGATGATCTGACCTTGCTCGATGCCCGAGTGCCCGAACCGGGTGCCGGTCCCGGCTATGCCCGGACCCATCCCCACGATAGTGATGTCTGCGTCAACGACCAGCTTGGCCGCGAGCAAAGCACTATATATATTGACCGCCTCATGATCGCCGCCGAAGGCCTGGCCGGCTGTTATCACCGAGGCTAAATAACCCTGCTGTCGAAGCCAGCGGGTAGTCTGACTAAGGGCGGCCGGTAGAGCGCCTCCGTCAGTCATGACATAGGCGATCTTGGCAACTGGAGCCACCGCCCGGATCGCTACCGCAACCGGCAAGAGTTGGCTGTGCAACCCGCAGGCTATGACAGGTTGAGCGGCCAAATCATCGGCATCGCGCAAAATCTCATGGTAAGGACTGTCCGGCTCCTCGACCGAGAGG
>JAUWIO010000238.1 GCA_030605305.1 Actinomycetes bacterium | reverse complement strand
GGGTCCGCTGGCACTTTATCGGCGCGCTGCAAAAGAACAAGGTCCGCCTGGTGGTCGGGCGGGCGCATCTCATACATTCGGTCCATCAGTTTGAGCTGGCCAGGGAGATCGATAAGCGGGCACAACAGCTGGGGGTCGTCCAATCCGTCCTTATTCAGGTAAATGTGGCTGGAGAAGCCGCTAAGCAGGGAATAGAGCCGGAAAATCTGGAAAAACTTGTTGCCGAAATGGCCGAGCTAAGGCATATTAAGGTCGAGGGCTTGATGACCATCGCCCCCCGTGTCGCCGAGCCGCAAGAGGCGCAACCAGTGTTCGCTGGTCTCCGTCGGCTTTATGAGACCGTCGGCGTCGGGCGGTCGTTCACACGGCTCTCAATAAAAATGACTGATGACTTCGAGGTAGCGATCGAGGAAGGCGCTAATCTCGTGCGTGTAGGTCGGGCGCTTTTCGGCCCCGCACTGAAGGAGGTTCGATGAAAGAGATTTGGCAACGGACGTTGAGTTACTTTGGCCTTGGCGACGAAGAGACGTTTGACGACGACTATGACGATTTCGAAGAAGAGCGCCATTATGCCCGGTCGGCGCCGACGGTCCGGAAAATACATCGGGCCCCGGATATCGATAGGGCCGAGCGGGTGGCTTCGTTGCGTTCGGTAAGCGCGCCGCCCAACTCGCGCGTGCACATCATCGAACCGAAGAGCTTTAATGATGCGCAGCAAGTAGCCGATAAATTCAGAGCCAAAATACCGGTTATCGTCAACCTCACAGACACCGATCCCGACCTGGCCAAGCGGCTGATAGATTTTGGCAGCGGCCTCACTTATGGCCTCGACGGCGGTATGCAGCGGGTGGCCGAAAAGGTGTTTCTGATGACACCGAGCAACGTGGTCGTCAGCGCGGAAGAGAAGCGCCGGTTGCGCGAGAGAGGGTTCTTTAATCAGGGCTGACTCACGCAAACTGGCCTTTATGGGTGCCGGACGTAGGGCCGAAGCCATAATCGGCGGCTTGATCAGGGGCGGCACGCTGATGGCTGAAGAGATCATCGCCGCGGACATCTCTCAAGAACGCCTCGACCATATCCATGAAAAATACGGGGTGGCGGTCACTACCGATAATCGTGACGCTGTCCGCGTGTCTGATGTCCTGCTCCTGGCGATCAAACCACAACAATTCGATGATGTCCTCCCGTCTCTCGCGCCCGGCTTGCGCCCCGACCACCTGCTGATCTCGATAGAAGCCGGAGTCTCAGTTCAACGTATCCGCAAGCTGATAGACCGGGAGCTGCCGGTTGTCCGAGTCATGCCGAACACACCCGCGCTCGTAAATGCCGGCATCTCGGCAGTCGCCGTCCCGCCGGGGTTGGCTTCAGTGCAGAAAGACTTTATTCACTCAGTGCTCGCATCCGTCGGCGAGGTCGTTTATGTGGATGAGGCGAGCATCAATGCCGTCACTGCCGTCAGCGGCTCTGGCCCGGCCTACTTTCTTCTGTTTGTTCGCGAGTTGGCGCGCGCGGGCGCGGCTTGCGGTCTCGATCCGAGCTTGGCGTCGACTCTAGCCAGACAGACCTTCTTTGGTTCTGCGCGGCTTTTAGCCGAGAGCGAAGTCGATGAGGAAGCTCTCATTGAAGCGGTCGCCTCGCCCGGAGGTACAACTGAAGCCGCGCTGCGTGAATTTGCCGCGAAAGGGTTGCCGGAAACGGTTGCCGCGGCTGTCGCTGCCGCCGCTGCCCGTGCCGAAGAGCTGGACTCGTGAATTCCCAGGTTGTGTTGAAAAATATATCTATGCTAGACTTTAGGCAAATTGCATATAAATGAGGTAGCAGTCGTTGCAGATTATCAAATTAGTAGACTTTGCGTTCAATTTTTACATCTTTATGTTGTTTGCGCGGATCATCATGTCATGGATCCCGGTACCCGATAACCCAACTCTTAGAAGTGTGACCGGGTTTATTGTCGATATCACCGAGCCGTACCTGGGTCTTTTCAGGAGGGTGCTCCCGACAGCTAAGCTGGGTGGGGCCGGCATTGATTTCTCTCCGATGTTGGGTTTCTTAGTTCTTTATGTAATCCGTGATCTCGTGATCACGATCTTAAGGCAAAGTTTATTTTAATTCTAAGGAGGTAGGCAGATAAGAAGCTCACACCACTAGACATTCACCTCAAGGAGTTCCGCCGGTCGATCAGTGGCTACAACGAGGAGGATGTTGATGTATTTCTTGACCAGGTCGCCGCAGAGTTCGAGCGGATATTTAAAGAGACCGGTTAACTAAAAGAACAAGTCGACGGCATGAGGGGCAAAGTCCAGCAGTACGAGGGCGTAGAGCAGACGCTGCAGAAAGCGCTTTTCACAGG
>JAUWIO010000262.1 GCA_030605305.1 Actinomycetes bacterium | reverse complement strand
CGGGGTGGCCACGGGGGGCTCGAATATCCAATTCGGGGTCGATCCCACGACCGGGCGGCGGGTCGTTATCGAGATGAACCCGCGAGTCTCTCGGAGCTCAGCGTTGGCATCAAAGGCAACCGGGTTCCCGATCGCAAAAATTGCTGCGCAGCTGGCCGTGGGCTACACGCTCGATGAGATAGTCAACGACATCACTAAAGAGACGCCCGCCTGTTTCGAGCCCTCGATCGACTACGTCGTCGTCAAGATGCCCCGCTGGACCTTTGAGAAGTTCCGCGGTACCGACGAGACACTGACGACAAAGATGAAATCGGTCGGCGAGGCCATGGCTATCGGGCGGACGTTCAAAGAGGCCCTGCAAAAAGTGATCCGCTCCCTTGAGATAGAGCGGTACGGGTTCGGCGCTGATGGCCGCGACGAGATAAACGAAGCGGAGCTGGATAAAAAGCTTAGCATCGCCAACCAAGACCGTCTCTTCTATATCCGAGCCGCTCTGTTGTCGGGCATGAGTGTCGATAAAATAGCGGCGATGAGCGGCATCGACCCCTGGTTTATCGCTCAACTCGCCGAGATCGTCGCCCTCGAGGGCGAGCTCGAAGGGCGCTCACTTTCAGAACTGGGACCGGCGCTGGTCAGAGTGGCCAAGCGGGCCGGGTTTTCCGATGTTCAGTTGGCGCACCTGACTCAGAACGATGAGGCGGCTGTCCGGGCCTATCGACTTGAGAACGGGATCATCCCGACCTTTAAGACTGTCGATACTTGCGCCGGGGAATTCGAAGCCTACACCCCGTATTACTATTCGACCTACGAGACAGAAGACGAGGTCCGTGAGAGCGATCGGCCCAAGGTCATGATCCTTGGCGGGGGCCCGAACCGGATCGGTCAGGGTATCGAATTCGACTATTGCTGTGTCCACGCTTCCTTCGCACTGCAAGAAGATGGCTTTGAGACGATCATGGTCAATTGCAATCCCGAGACCGTCTCGACCGACTACGACACCTCGGACCGCTTGTATTTCGAGCCCCTGACCTTTGAAGACGTCATGAATATCGTCGACCGCGAGCGCCCGATAGGTGTAATAGTCCAGTTCGGGGGACAGACACCGTTGAAGCTGGCCAACGCCCTAGAGGCGGCCGGCGTCAACATCATGGGGACGAGTCCCGACTCTATCGACCTCGCTGAGGACCGCAAACGTTTCGGAGCTCTTTTGGAAGAGCTCGAGATACCCCAAGCCGCGAATGGCACGGTCCAATCGGTCGAAGAAGCGATGGCAGTGGCGCGGCGGATAGGATACCCGGTGTTGGTCCGGCCGTCATACGTTCTCGGCGGACGGGCGATTGAATTGGTCTACTCCGAGGACATGTTGGCCGGCTACATGGCAACGGCCGTCAAGGCTTCGCCGGAGCATCCGGTCCTCATCGACAAGTTCCTGGAAGGGGCGATCGAGGTAGACGTCGATGCTATCTCCGACGGCCGCCAGGTGTTGGTGGGCGGGATCATGGAACATATCGAAGAAGCGGGCATACATTCGGGCGATAGCGCCTGCGCTATCCCGTCCTTTACTCTGAGCGATCGTTCTCTGGAGGTAATGAAGGGCTATACGGCCAGGCTGGCCCAGGCGATCAAGGTGATCGGGCTCCTGAACATACAATTCGCCGTCAAGGACGAG
The DNA here is from genome assembly GCA_030605305.1 of Actinomycetes bacterium. Taxonomy (GTDB): domain Bacteria; phylum Actinomycetota; class Aquicultoria; order CAJVYJ01; family JAUVQD01; genus DAOUYN01. Next base: position 363 of record JAUWIO010000262.1, on the reverse strand, counting down.
GCGGTCTATGTGATAGAGGTCAACCCGCGCGCCTCGCGCACTGTGCCTTTCGTCAGCAAAGCTATCGGAGTGCCGCTGGCTAAGAACGCCGCCAAGGTGATGGCCGGGCGTCTCTTGTCCGACCTTGAGCTGGATCTCCCTGGATCTCTTGCGTATACAAGCGTCAAGGAAGCGGTCCTACCTTTCGATCGCTTTCCCGGGGCCGATACCGTGCTCGGTCCGGAGATGCGTTCAACAGGGGAAGTCATGGGCGTGGCCGACTCGTTCGGGGCTGCTTACGCTAAATCACAGCTAGCCTCAGGCTTTCATCTCCCGGCCGGAGGCCGCGTCTTCATCAGCGGTTGCGAGAGCGCCAAGCGTTCG
>JAUWIO010000121.1 GCA_030605305.1 Actinomycetes bacterium | reverse complement strand
CCGATCCGGCCCGGATATTGCGTATCTTTTATCAGCCCGGGCCCGCGCCGCAGTATCTCCGGGCCGGCTCCGTATAGGATTACCTGTTCGACCCCGATCTTCGGTATCGACAAGAGTCCTAATTGGTCGCGGCCGGGACCGCGCTTATTGACCGCCAGTTGCCGGACGCGTTGGTCTTCGCTTCCAGTACTCTTATTCTTTCGTTTTTTGCTTTTTGGACCATGTTTTCCGGGGGTGTCGGCTTTGTCGTTTTTACCCGGGCTGTCGTCGATGCCGTCCCAGGTAGACTTCATCCGTTCCTGGGAGACTCTAGCCGAGACCTCTATATATCCGAGGACACCGAAGCCGACCAGACTGAGCGCGAAAGCGACTGTTGTAAGTTTCTTCAGCATAATGAGTGGGTCTTTTCCCGTTTTTGCGCGGAAGAATCAAGAGACTTGGGGGCGCTCGATCTGTCGCCGGGGCGAGAGGCGCAAGCGCGAAAGTAGGAGCACGGCTACCACCGCTCCATACGTCAGCGGCTCGGAATAATCTTGCTTAGCCGCCCAGGTGAAGTGGACTATGACCAGTATGCCGCTTAGATATACGAGTCGATGCAGCCGTTTCCAGTTGCGCCCCAGACGTCTCTTCCAGCCGTTGGTCGAGGTGATCGCCAGCGGCAATAGCGTCATGAAGGCGATGAAGCCGACGAGCGCGAAAGGTTTATGGATAATGCCGTCGACGATCCGCTCCAGATTGAACCCATAGTCCAGCCCGACGAAGGTAAGGAAGTGCAGCGAGGCATAGACAAAAGCGTAGACCCCTAGGGCGCGCCGGACTCGGATCCCCTGGCGCAGACCGAAGAACCGATTTAGCGGGGTCACCGCCAGGGAGAGCATCAGCAGCACCAGGGCGTCCCGGCCGGTCCGGAAAGTGATCTCGCGGATCGGTTCGAAACCCAGCCGTCCCGTGAATGCGTCGAAGATCAGGGCCGCCAGCGGGACCAGCGCGGCCAAGTGGACAGCGATCTTGAAGTAGTCGAAGCGGCCCCGGCGCATCAGTAGAACCGCTCTAGGTCCATCCCTTTGTAGAGCTTGGCGATCTGGTCGTCGTAGCCGTTGAAGGAGAGAGTCTTGCGCCGCCGCACCTCTGTGATCCGCCGCTCCGTCGATTGCGTCCAGCGCTTGTGCGCTACGTCTGGATTGACGTTGGCAAAGAAGCCGTATTGGTCGGGGGCCGCCCGCATCCAAAGGGACGTTGGCATCTCCTCGACGAGGTCGATGCGGACGATTGATTTGATCGACTTATAGCCGTACTTCCAGGGCACGACCAGGCGGACAGGGGCGCCGCTTTGGGGCAACAGCGGTTTGCCGTAAAGCCCCGTGGCCAAAAGGGTCAGGCTGTGGGTCGCTTCGTCCAGGCGCAGTCCCTCGACGTATGGCCAACTGTAGGCCGTACTCTTTTGGCCCGGGAGCCGCTCGGGGTCGTATATGGATGTGAGCATGACGTACTTGGCTTTGGCGAGCGGCTCGACTTCTTTTATGAGCGAGCCTAAGGGGAAACCGAGCCACGGGATGACCATCGACCACCCCTCGCCGCACCGCATCCGGTAAATGCGCTCTTCCTCTCCGAATTTGCGGCGCAAGTCGTCAAGGTCGAATGTCTTGGGCTTTTGGACCAGGCCGCCGACTTCGACGGCCCAGGGCTCAGTCTTGAAGCCCGCCGCCATAGCCGCCACACCCTCTTTATTGGTCGTGAATTCATAGAAATTGTTATAGCTGGTGACGGCCGCATATGAGGTCAAACGATTGCCGCGTTCGTCGCGGTTGGATTCCGTCTTTCCCGGTTTGGGCGGCGGCTGGTGTCCGGTCGAGGGTCGAGCGGTGCGCTCGCACCCGGCTACCAAGAGGACTCCCGCGGCCGTGGCTCCGGTCTGCTTGAGGAACCGGCGCCGCGATAAATAGACTTCCTCGGGCGTAATATCAGCAGACTTCGGACTCATAACGATTCTGTTTCCAGTTTAGTTCCGTCGGGAGTTTCTGTAAAGATGGTGGTCAGCCTGGTTGCTTTGCAGCTGCCCGGGCCCACGGGGTGAGTGTGTTACACTGAAAACCGCTTTTATTTAGGTGCTTGACGAGGTCAAGGAGGCCATCATGAGTCCACGGATTGATGCTGCCAAACCGGTTCTACCTGAGAACCTGGACAACCTGCACCAGTACATCGAAGAGATCCGGGCCGGATCGACGGAGCTGATCGCCAAAGAGCCGCGGGCCAAAGATGATATCGATATCATCTTTTCAGGTCTGGGGATCCTCTTCGATATCACCAACGCGCATGAGTGTGTCAGCGACAACGAGTTGACCGTGCAATTCCTTGGTTTGCGGCTCTTCAATACGATCACGTCCTCGATCGAGCTGCTTCTCAACGGTTACTATCAGAGCTCGGTTATCCTCATGCGCGATCTACTGGAGACCGGCTATCTGCTTGACTACTTCACGATAAATACGGACAAGATCGAGCAATGGAAAAACTGTACGAACAAAGAGAGGCAGCGCAAGTTCCAGCCCGCCAAATTGCGCCAGGCGCTCGATAAGCGGGACGGCTTCGAGGAGCGCAACCGTGAGCATATTTACCAGGCGGTTTGTGAGTACGCCGTCCACCCCACCTATCTGGGGAACAAGCTCGTGGCGCCGGATGGACTGGGCATCATCGGCCCATTTTTCGATGACCGCTATCTGCGGGCGCTACTCAAGGAGCTGGCGATGCGGGTCCCGTACTTCGTCCTCGTCTATCTAGCTCACTTCCCGGACCTGCCGCTGGAATTCACGCCCATCAAAGATAAGTTTGTCGCGGATTGCAACGTCTGGTCGGGCCTCTATGCGGTCGGCGGCCAAGCACACCTTGATACGAGCGGTCTTAGCGAACTACTCTGATCGGGCGGGTTCGCTACCGGTCTTCCAGGACCTTACGCAGCTGGTAGATCATGAAACCGGCGGCGGCCAGGAACAGAGCGGAGGCTACGGCTTCCAGGTTGTTCGCTAGGTCGTGGAGGCTGGGGTCGGCTAGCTCCAGCAAGTGATGGAAGCCGAAGATGACGATACCCGCTGTTAAGATGATCGCGAACGGAAAGAGAACGCCCCCGTAGGCTAAGCGCGCCAGGCGGATCGAAACGACTACGCCGACCAGTGAGAAGCCGATCGAGAGCCACAGGGGTAATTGCTCCAGGAATGGCGTCATCAAGCAGTCTCTTTCTTATTGATCTTCTTCAGGGTCGTGAGGATCGACCAGACGAGCAGCAAGTAGCAGACCGAAACGACCACGGCTGAGACCCCGTACACGAACGTCGCGTATTCACCTAAGAGGAAGACTTTGATCGCCGAGTGGGCGATCAAAGTGACTGCCAGAATGAACAGGAACTTAGCGATATCGGCGAAGAGGGAGTCCCTGAAGATCTGGATGAGGGCCAGGCAGACGATGCCCAGGCCCACGTTTAAGAATATTGTCCAGGTTTCTATAGTTATCTGCACAGCAAGGTTCCGCTAGACGTTCTTGACCATTTCCCAGACCCCGCAAGGGCAGGTGCCGGCGCAGAAGCCGCAACCGATGCATTTATCGGCATCGACGACGTATTCCCAGGTCCCATTCTGCTCGTCACCGACGCGCTTGATGGCCCCCCAGTAACAGGTATAGACACACATCTCGCAGTCGCGGCATGAGCCGCAAGACATGCACCGGCTGGCCTCGGAGATCGCCTCGAACTCGTCGACGACGGCTGTCTCGTAGTAGGCCTGCCGGACCCGGTCGTATGGGATAGTCGTTTTTGTATCCGGGACGTAGTCGTAATCCATCATCAGCGCGTGGACGACTTCCGCCGCCCGCCGCCCCTGGCCGATAGCATGGGTGACCAGGCCGGGGCCTGTGGCGTCACCGACGGCGAATATCTTCACATCGGAAGTCTGCTGGTTGTCGTTGACCTGGATGACGCCTCGCTCGATATCGATCCCCGGCGGGAGGAAGTCGAGCTCCGGCACCTCGCCGATAGACATCAAGACGACGTCGGCCGGCAACTTGGTCCCGTCTTTGAATCGGAGCTCTTTTTCGCCAGGGTGAAACTCTTGTGTGAATTTCGGCCATTCGATCTGGGTCCCCAGCCGCTCGGCCGATTCGCGTTCCTTGCCGAACGATGCCGGCGGTTGGATGTCGACGGCCGTGACGCTCTTGGCTTTACTGGCCCAGGCTTGG
>JAUWIO010000211.1 GCA_030605305.1 Actinomycetes bacterium | reverse complement strand
GTCTGGATGGGTCTGGTCGGGAGCACTGACGAAACTCTGCCGGCCACTAACGGTCAGACAATCGAAGTTATTTTCTAACGAGGGCGCGTCACAAATGCGCGTTAAGTTATTGATAACAGACCCGGACCCTATCTTCGCAAAGGAGATCGGCGCTGAACTGGATTTGGTCAAAGTGGTCGAAGCGACCACCGCCGAGAGTGCCTGGGAAGGGGTCGAGCGGTCCGTAGCCGCCGGCAATTCGGATGTCGTGATGTTCGGCCCCGGGTGGCCGAAAAGCCGGGTCCTGGAAAGGTTCGGCGAATTACGGAAACGCTTTCCAGCGCTGGCCGGGATCATGGTCACGGCGGAATACAGTACTGACCTGCGCAGGCGGGCGGCCGAGGCCGGTTTTTCAGGCGTCTACGGCATCCCCATGGATGGAGCGGAACTTCTGGGCTGTCTAAAGAACATCGGCGCCGGCGGCGGGCGAAGAGGGGAAAAGGGTCCAAGAGAGGGTCAGGTCATCACCGTGTTCAGCACCAAAGGGGGTGTGGGGAAGACAGTCGTGGCCACCAATCTCGCGGTGGCTTTGAGCGAGCAGAACAAGGCTACCGTCGCTCTTGTCGATCTCGACATGCAGTTCGGCGACGTTGGTGTCATGTTGAAGCTGATGCCCAAGCACACTATCTATGACCTCGTCGGGCTGAAATCCGTTGACATAGGCCAGATCAAGGGCTTGATGACCAAGTATAGTGACCGGCTCGACGCCTTCGTAGCGCCGCTTCAGCCGGAATTGGCCGATCTGGTGACGCCGGAGATAATCAAACCGGTCTTCAGTTGGCTCCGGCAAGCTTACGACTATATCATCATCGACACTCCGCCTTCGTTCAATGACAACGTCTTGGCGGCCCTCGATGAGACCGACCGCCTCTATCTGGTCTCGGCGCTGGATCTGCCGTCACTTAAGAACAACAAGCTTTGCCTCCAGACCCTCAAGCTTCTCGATTACGACCGCGACAAGATCCGCCTGGTGCTCAACCGCGTCGAGAAGAACCTCGGGCTGACGCCGGCCGAGGTGGAAGAGGTCTTCAAAGAGAAGATATCTGTACAGATACCGAACGATCCCGCGGTGACCCTGGCGGTCAACAAGGGCGCGCCCGTCGTGAGGGAAACCCCAAAAGCGCCGGCGGCCAAGGTACTGATGAAGTTAAGCAAAACGATCGCCTCCGAGTTGAGCAGCGGTCTTGAAAGAAAGGTGGCCCAGAGTGTCTCTGCATGAAAGATTGACTCAGATGCAGGCGGTGCCGGTCGACACTCCGAACGAGGAATCGCGTCGTCAGGTGCTCAATGACATCAACCGCAAGATCCATCATCTGCTCATAGAGGAGCTGGGGCCGCAACTGTACAGCGATACCGTTTCTCGGGAAGAAGTGCGCAGCGAGGTCAAGCGGAAGCTGGCCGATCTGGTCGCGAGCGAAGATACGCCGCTCTCGGCGGACGAAAAAGCGGCGATGATCGAGGAGATCTCCGATGACGTGCTCGGATACGGTCCCCTCGAGCGGCTGCTGTTGGACGAAGAGGTGACGGAAGTGATGGTCAATAGCCACGACAGCATATACGTGGAAAAAGCCGGCCGCCTCTCTGAGACAGAGGACCGCTTTATTGACGAAGACCATCTTCGCCGCACGATCGACAAGATCGTCGGACAGGTCGGGAGGCGGATAGATGAGAGCGCCCCCATGGTTGACGCGCGCCTTCCCGACGGCAGCCGGGTCAACGCGGTCATCCCGCCGATAGCCGTGACCGGCGCCAAGCTGACAATTCGGAAATTCGCGGCCGACCCGTTCAAGATCGATGACTTGATCGAGTTCGGTTCATTAACGCCGCAGGCGGCCACATTTCTTGAAGCGTGTGTTCGCGGTCGCCTGAATGTCATCGTCTCCGGCGGTACCGGTTCCGGCAAGACGACCACCCTCAATGTGCTCTCGGGGTTCATCCCGGACGACGAGAGGATAATCACGATCGAGGACGCGGTCGAGCTGCAGATCCACAGAGACCATGTCCTGCAGATGGAGTCGCGCCCCCCCAATATTGAAGGTTCGGGGCAAGTGACCATTCGAGATCTCGTCCGCAACGCTTTACGGATGCGTCCCGACCGGATAGTCGTCGGCGAGGTCCGCGGCGGCGAGGCCCTCGATATGCTCCAGGCCATGAATACCGGCCATGATGGTTCCCTGAGCACAGTCCACGCCAACGCGCCGCGCGATGTCCTGGCCCGGCTCGAGACGATGGTCTTGATGTCCGGCCTAGACCTGCCCATCAGGGCGATCAGAGAGCAGACGGCTTCGGCCATCGATCTCATCGTCCACCAAGCTCGTTTTCGCGACGGCAGTCGGCGCATCACTCATATCACTGAAGTCCAGGGGATGGAGGGCGAAGTCATCACTTTACAAGACCTCTTTCTTTTTGATTACGCTCCGGGACTCGATGAAAACGGGCGGCAGCTCGGACGGATCAAATCGACCGGTATCCGGCCCAAGTTCGCCAAACGTCTGGCCGAGCTGGGGATCGAATTCGGTCCAGAGGTCTTCCAGGTTGAATACCTAGCGAGGAAATGATGTATTTCTTACTGTTGACACTCTTTTTTCTCAGTTTCGGCCTCATCGCCTATACGGCTGTCTCTGTCCTGTGGCCGCATCGTAGCGCTTTGACTGAACAGATAGGTTTCTACGAGCAGTCAT
>JAUWIO010000099.1 GCA_030605305.1 Actinomycetes bacterium | reverse complement strand
GGAGCGGCCGAGGCCTCTGACAGCTGCCCCTTGGCTTCGTCGGAGATGTACGGACAGGCCGTGACTTCGACTTGGCGGGCGCCCAGTTTCATAGCGAATGCCATGCATGTCGGCACCCCACACTCGCCGCAGTTCGTCTTGGGCAGAAGTTTAAATATCTCCAGTCCTGTTAAAGCCATTCACGCTCCTCCTTCAGGGAAATAATCCCTTAGCAACTCGCGAACCCAGGCACCGGGCCGGGGTCGCGCTTAATTACACAACTTACAGTTGGCGGCATTGCCGCCGATGACTATTGTTTAGAACATCGACTCCATCGTCAAGGCCGGATGCCCGACTTTGGTGCACCACTCCAACACTTCTTCCTCGGTGACGGCATTAGTCTCGTCGGCGATCTTGTCGACGAATGAAGCATCGCCAAGCTCTTCAGCCCTCTTGGCCAGCTGTTCCTTGAGCTGTTCTTTCAGTTCCTTCGGCATCCACACGATGCGATGAAAACCGCCGTCGGCGGAGATGAACTTGTTGCTGGCGATGAACTGCTTGCCGATACCGATGAACCCTGGCACCTGCAACCCGCCGCCGACCGATCCGGCCAACGTCGAGAACTTCATCCCGCAGGGAGTCATACCACTATGTTCCCGATTGACGATCATTACACCGTTAGCCGATGGGACAAGAGCCACTATGCACTCAAAGCAACCGCACGAGGTCATCGGGTCTTCCATCATGGTGTAAGCGTTAAAACCGGCGATAGCGTCGGCTGATTTCTCTTTAACGAACTCGTCCACTCCAGACCAGCGGCCCTTTTCGGCGTCGATGACCGCGCCCTTGGCGACGGGCTGATTCCCGCCGCTCGGATTGATCTCGTAAGCCGCCCGGCCGTCGAGCCAGTTGTAGGCTCCGCATAGGCCGAGGCGCTCCGGCGAGATGACGCAGACATGCGTCGGGGCGAACGATTGGCAAAGCGTGCAGGAATAGAACGTATCGACCGATTCGTCGGTCATGCCGGCGATCCGCTCGTTCCGCTCTTTATAGACAACCCGCGCTTCGTCCTGAAGGCGAAGCACATCTTCCTCTTTGGTGTAGAGAGTCACTTCGACCTTGTCGATGATCGAACCGTAGTCCCCCAGGATCTTGGCCCGCAAGACATCGCCCAAATGACTGAACTTGAAGCCGGCCTTTTTGGCGTCCTTACTGATACGGATCCAATTGATATCGCGCTGACCCATGTGCCACACGCCGCTCGCGCCGTTGATGAAGTAATGGACTTGGCGCTCGATGATCGGCTCGAAATCTTCTTGCATCTTGCGACCCGCGACATTGACGACGATGCCCAAAGGCACAGCTGCGCCCTCTTCGATATCGTCGATCTCAGGCCCGACGACTTCGATCTTGTTGTCGGAGACCTCGCTGATGTCTTTGGAGCTGACCCACTCAAAAGACGGCGACTTCTGGCCGCCGAATTGAACATACATATTGTCCTTGCGGATCCGCTCGCCCTCGAAGGCCGGCCCATAAGGAACCGGGACCGGGACTTCCGTGATCTGGAGTTTCAAACCGCGGACCTCGATGGCCTTCTCGTTGATATCGTCGAACGGAATGTTGGAGACGACGTGCTCGTAAGTGGTGATCCCGTAAGGGTTGATCTCGGGGATATCGGCCGTCGTGATCGTCGGGAAACCGTAAGAGATGGCCCCGGCCGCGGTAGCGTATTGCTCGTCGCTGACCCCGCCGGTCAAAGCCATGACGAAGGCGAAGACACGGTTCTTGTTGTAAAGCAGGATACGTTCGTAGTCGCCAGGCTGGACACCGCCGAAAGCCATCGCGGCCCTGGTGGCGAAACCGAGCGAGTAAATATGACTGTAGACCTCTTCGCCGAAGGGGACGAGACGAGTCTCCCAGCCAAGGTCGACCCCGGCTGCGCGGAGCTGTGTAGCGATAGTGCGTCCCTCATGGTTCTTCCCGGCAATAAAGACATAAAGATTTTTTTCTTGCAGATCTCGGACCAATTTCGCCGCCTGCTCATCGCTCTCGGCGGCGCCGACGATCGCGGCAAACCCCGGGGCGCTGCCATCGACGAACTCGATGCCGCGCTCGCGCATGATGACATCATCGGCGGCCCCAAGCCACAGATCATCGACCGGGGACTCGTCCATGACGTAACGCAAGGCCTCGATGATCTCTTCAGAGAAGAGAGTGGCGATACCGGCGTCGAGAGTCTCACCTAAGTACGGCAGGTGGAGCGTGTCGGTCGGCAGTTCATCCGGGAGCAGATCGCGCGCCATCTTGAGAGCCGGCTCCATGTCCTTGAGGGTCTCGATCTTGTGACCCGTCAGACCATAGATAACAGGCAGGTAATATCCCGTGTTGGGAAAGTGGACCTCTTCGTTCGGCCCCTTGGCGTCGATCGCTTTCTTTAAGTTCGTCTCCGCTTTGTCGAAAATCGTTTTGGCGCCGCGCATAACGGCACTCGCGATGATCTTAGACACTGAGCTCCCTCCTGGCTTCCATGTCGAACAGCACTCTTTCCTGGTCGGTGTCGATCCCGAGCGCTTTACGTTTCTTCTGTATGTGATCGAGCGTACGTTTGACTATCTCTTCCCAGTCGTCGACGATCTCGAGCTTGCCGCCGTACTTCTCTTCCCAGCCGCTGGAGATCATGTTGGTGACGACCGTGGAGGCCGCGACGGGCGACTTAGCGCCGCTAAAGATAACGTAGGCGCCGCTGCCGACGCAGTAAGCCGCGATCTCGAACGGTTTCTCGCAGTACCACTCGGGGCAGATGCCGACCGCCGGAATCTGGTCGATGTCGTCGCCCAAGCCGCCTGTTTCGACGACATCTGAGAGGATCGTCAGGATGCGCGAGTTGTCAACACAAGAACCGAGATGGAGGATGGGCGGCATACCTGTCGCCTCGCAGACTTCCTTGAGCGAGTCGCCCGCCTCGTTCATCGTCTCCGGCGTCATCAGGCCCGCTTTACCGGTACCGGCGGCAGCGCAGCCGGTGACGACCACGAGTACGTTCTTCTTAATAAGTTCTCTGGCGACATTGACGATACCCGCGTCGTGCATCGCGCGCGGATTGTTGCAGCCGACGATAGCGGCGACCCCTTGGATCTTGCCGTTGATGATGTTCTCGTTCAACGGCTTGAGGGAGGCGCGGTACTTACCGCCCAGCATGTAACGGATGTATTCGTGCGAAAAGCCCGCGACCAGCTCGGACTTGATGTTCGGGATCTTCGTCTCGCCGCGGTTCCCGAAATTGTCGATAGCCGTCTTGACGACCTTGTTGACGCTCTCGAGCGGATGATGATGGTCGAACTCCACGTGCTCGGCCCCTTCTATCTTGGCCTTCGGCGAAGAGGTGATGATCTTGGTGTGGAAGTTCTTCGCGACTTCTACGATGCCCTGCATGGTGCACTGGACATCGACGACCATGACATCGACGGCGCCGGTGATGATAGCCAGTTCCTGATGAAGGAAGTTGCCGGCCGGGGGCACGCCTTGGCGCATGAGGACCTCATTCGAAGTACAGCAGATGCCGGAGAGTTGGATCCCTTCGGCCCCTTTCGACTTGGCGTACTCGACCATCTCGGGATCGTTGACGGCGACGACAAGCATCTCGGCAAAGCTCGGATCGTGGCCATGAACGATGATGTTCACTTTATCTTTATCGATAACACCGAGGTTTATCTCGGACCGCAACGGCCGCGGTGTCCCGAACATGATGTCACTCAGGTCGGTAGCGAGCATCGAGCCGCCCCAGCCGCTCGAGAGACCGGTCCGAATCGCCGCGTCGAGGATGTGCTCCGCGTCTTGATCGGTGCCGGGGTTCGTCCGGTGCATCAGCTCGACGACCTCGCGGTCGATCCCGCGAGGCGTGACTCCGAGCTTTTCCCATAATTCCTGGCGCTTCTTCGGCGCTCGAGCTACATAGGTAAGCGGTCCGAACTGACGGCCGAAGTTATCGAGCGCCTCTTCGGCGACTTCCTCGGCCAGCTTGTCTTTGGTCTTGCCTTCGGTCGCAATACTCATGTAACCGGCGACCTGATGAAGTTTGACCTCATCTTTGCTCTCGTAACCCTCGGCTTCGCCCCGGGCTGTCGCCAGCATGACTATGGCGATATCGCGGCCGTGGTCCGAGTGGGCCGACGCGCCGGCCGCTATGTGCCGGGCCAGATTACGGGCCGCTATGGTCGCCATGTTGGCGCCGCAGATACCGACTTTTTCTTCACGGTCTTTCCCGACCAGACGACACGGACCCATGTGGCACCACTTACAGCAACTGCCGTCGCCCATGGGACATGGTTTCATCTTGTCGACCCGGCTGAACATCGTGGAGATGCCCTTTGCTTCGGCCTCTTCAATCATGGCTTGAGCGGCCGGATCGATACTCTTGAGATCCTTTTTCTCTTCTTCACTCATAGTGGAGTCCTCCCCTTACCAGCACGCTCGATTACCCACTGAGCGCTTCATCCCTTAAATAAGAGTAGCGGCCGCTGGCTACAGCGACCGGTCCTATGGGATTCAGTGCTTCGGTGCAGCCCTTTCGTAATAGCGGCTGCTAGCGGTACCAAGTAAGCTTGGTAAACCATTCACAAATATAAAGTCATTATTATAATCGCCGGAGCGCCCTTAGGCAACCGCGACGGGACGTTTTAGCTGAAGAGAGCTTCGCGCGCCTTCTTAATAGCGTCGACCGCTTCCGGGTGGCGCATGACTAGCAAGGCGGCCCCGGCGGTAAGTAGCGCCGTCGCCGTCATGATCTCCCACGAGACCGCGCGGACGCGCTGCACGCCCCACTCGTCGGTATCGCCGGTCTTCGCTTCTTTGGTCTTCCAGACCTCTAGG
>JAUWIO010000185.1 GCA_030605305.1 Actinomycetes bacterium | reverse complement strand
TTTGCACGGACCGATCGACGACCTGGTCAAGGGGGCTGAATCCGCTATACCCGGTGCCCAGGCTCTCGACCCTGACCTCGACCAACTCCGTGAGATCATGGGAAAGATCGCGCATAGCTACGTCGATCCGGTGAGCAAAGAAACGCTGATCGACGGGGCCGTCAGCGGCATGCTCAAGAGCCTTGACGACCCATATACCAAGCACATGAAGAACGAGGATTACGAGACCTTCCAGGAGCACACAGCCGGACAATTCGGCGGCGTCGGTATCGAACTCGGTATCCGGGAGAAGCGCCTGACGGTCATCGCCCCCATCAACGGCACTCCAGCTGCGAAAGCAGGAGTCCAGGCCGGAGACATCATCTCTAAGATCGAATCGACCTCGACCAAGGATATGACCCTCGACCAGGCGGTCAATCTGATCCGCGGGCCGGTCCACACGGATATCAAGCTGAGTTTCGAACGGGAAGATGCTGACGATTTCAGCCGGGTCATCACAAGAGACAACATCAAGATGCCGAATATCGACAGCAAGGTGATCGGGGAAGACTTGGGCTATATCATGCTCCACAGTTTCAACCGCGACGCCTCGGTAGATGTGAGCAAAGAGCTAGAGAAATTGAAGAAGAAGAACGTCAAAGGGATCATTTTCGATCTGAGAAACAACCCGGGCGGCCTGCTCGATGAAGCGGTCGATGTAACCGGGATCTTTGTCAGCAACAAAACTGTCGTCAAGATCAAGTCCCGCACAGGCAAGGCCGAAGAGCTTGTAACTAGTCTCGGCGGCGACGATGATATCCCGTTAGTCGTCCTCATCAACAGAGGCAGCGCCAGCGCCTCCGAGATCTTTGCCGGGGCCGTCAGCGACCTCGACCGCGGTATCTTGGTCGGAGAGAAGAGCTTTGGAAAAGGATCGGTACAGACGGTCATATCCCTAAACGATGAAAGCGGCCTGGTCATGACCACGGCCAAGTACCTGACACCGAAAAACCGCTCTCTCAACAAAAAAGGGATCAAGCCGGATATCAAGGTCAAGATAGCGGAGGAAGATTTCCACAAAATGGGCACCGATGACGACGTGCAACTGCAAAAAGCCCAAGAGACCCTGCGCGCCTTGATCGACGGAAAGACCATCAAGGAACTCCGCAAGTAACCTAGTTCCAGGGACACGTACCGAACTCTGTAAGTGCAACGCGCAGTCCGTCCGTGTATGCCGGACTTGCGCTCCCGGCCCCATGGTACTATTCTTTTAGTATGACTAGAGTTGCAAGGGTCGTTATCCCCGGTACCCCCCATCATGTTTCGCAAAGAGGAAACAGGCGACAGCAGACTTTTTTCAGTGATCGCGATTACGCTCTGTACGTCAAGATCATGTCAGAGCCATGCGAGGAGCATGGTGTCGAAGTCTGGGCTTACTGCCTTATGCCAAATCACGTGCACTTGGTAGCCGTTCCCCGCGCTGAGGACAGCCTGAGCAAGGCGATCGGCAACGCGCACAGACAATACACACGCGTCATCAATACACGTGAGGGTTGGAGTGGCTATCTCTGGCAGGGGCGCTTCGCGTCTTGCGCAATGGACGAACTTCATACGATGAGAGCGGTTCGATACGTTGAGTTCAACCCAGTCCGTGGCGGTCTCACTCAAAGTCCGTTCGATTGGCGATATAGCAGCGCCCGGCCCCACCTGTGTGGCCGAGACGACGCCCTGGTCAGGGTCGGCCCTATGCGAAACCGGGTAGTGAATTGGCGAGAATACTTAACGGAAAGACTGGACCCCGACTCCCTGGAAAGCCTCCGCGTACATGTCAGAACCGGCAGACCTCTAGGTTCCAAGGAGTTTGTGCAAGAGCTGGAATCAATCACCGGACGCCGCCTGCGGCCGAAACCTCCAGGACCCCCACCAATGGGAGCGACAACGGCTAGGGTCGCATCGGAGAGTTCGGTACGTGTCCCTGGAATTAGGACTTGATCGGGACAAACTTCTTGCCGACGAGTGTCTGGCCCTCGTCCGAGAGCATGAAATCGAAGAACTCCCGCAGCGTTCCCTGGGGCCGGCCCTTATAGACGAACATCAGGGGCCGTACCGCAAAGTACCGGTATGAGCGGATCGCTTTTGGCACAGGCAGGACGCCATCGACTGAGATAAGCTTGATATCAGGCATATCGAAGGCAACGCTGACCGAGATAATGCCGTTGGGGTCATCGGCCAAGGACTCGACCTGATCGGCAGGGCCGTCGACTTCGACACGGTCGGCCAGATAATCATCCCCCCTAAAGACCAGTCGTTGAAATTCAGGCATCGTGGCCCGCCTCATCTCCGGTATCTCAGTGATCACGGTGATCGGCCTGTCGCGACCGCCGACATCCTGCCAATTACGTATCCGCCCCGTGAATATCTCCCTGATCTGCTTCTTCGATAAGTCGTTCACTGGATTATCCGGGTGGACAAAGAGAGCGATAGCATCGTACCCAAAGATCATATACCTAAGATTGAGAGCATCTTCCCCTTCATAGAAAGGTCTGGAGACACCGGCAAATGCTGCCCGGCCCGCTTTGACCGCCTCGATACCCTTGCCCGAACCAGGCGTTTCGATCGGGCCGACGACGGCGCCGGACTCGCGGGCAAAAAAAGCGAAGGCCGACGGAACGACTTTTTCGCCGATGGTCGCGGATCCAGTGTAGACAAGCGGCTCGCTCGACTCGCGCGCCATAAGCAGGTATGAAGCGACCAGACCCATGATGCTGACCGAAGCGCCAAGGAGGATCGCGACTATCCTCCCTCTCTCACCCACCGGGCGCGCCCACACTGGCCCCACCAGCGCTGCGGTCGGCGATCGTAAAAAAGAATGTCGAGCCTTCGCCCGGCTTTGAGTCGACCCACATGCGCCCGCCATGACGTTCTGCGATCCGTTTCCACATAGCCAAGCCGAGACCGGTCCCGGACTCCTCGCGCGTCTGGTGCCGCCGCGGAACGAGCAGG
>JAUWIO010000227.1 GCA_030605305.1 Actinomycetes bacterium | reverse complement strand
TCTCTCCAACAGCGTGACTATTTGGCCGGTCGTATCGACTGTGAAGAGGCAGTGTGCGGTCATTGGGTCTTCTTCAGGGACGGTGATGGCTACCGTCACTTGCCAACTCTTAGGGGTCAGGGAGATCAGGTGGGTGAGCCGGGTGCCGCGGTGAAAACTGGGCGGTGCCGGCTGAGCTGAGTACCTGTAGCCGTGGGCGGTCATGAAGGTGTAGCCTCGCCGCAAGGCGACCGAGCTTTCATCCGGGAGCTCGACTATCCGCTCGATCCGAAAGGCGGGCATCAGGCCCTCATCCCTCTCAACATACCGGCCCGCTCGTTTTCGAGCAGCATCTCGACGATCTCGTTCATCTTTGACTTGGCCGTCCACGGCAATTCCCGGGCCGCTTTGGCCGGGTTGCCGTAGTTGAGGCTGATCTCCGCGGGTCGGAAAAGGGATTCATCGATGATGACGTGCTCGCGCCAGTCTAAACCGACCAGAGCGAAGGCCCGTTCGACGAGAGATTCCAGGCTGTTATATTCGCCCGTGGCCACTGCATAATCGCCAGGGCCCTCCTGCTGCAGCGTCAGCCAGATGGCCTCGACATATTCAGGAGCCCAACCCCAGTCGCGCCGCATCGCCAGCGAGCCGAGCTGAAGAGGCCGGTTGTCTCCCGATGCTATCCGGGCGGCCCCGCGGACTATCTTCTTGGTAACGACGTCGTTCGGACGGAGCGGCGAGTCGTGATTGAAGAGGATGCCCGTGCAGACGAAGAGCCCGTACGCCTGGCGATAATTCCGGACCATCCAGGTCGCGGCTGCTTTGGCCGTGCCGTATGGGTTAACTGGATTGAAAGGGGTGTTTTCGTCGGCCGGCCCGTCGAGAGTGTCGCCAAAGCATTCGCAAGAGCCGGCATTATAGAGTTTGATCTCGGCGTCTGCGCGGCGCACAGCTTCCAGCAGATTAAGGCAGCTCAGACCGATGCTCGAAAGCGTCTGTTGCGGTTCCTGCCAGGATAGTCCGACCGAGCTTGGTCCGCTTAAGTTATATATCTCATCCGGCTTGACTCCGTCGACGAGACGGCGGATTTGTACCGCATCCGTGAGCGAGACTGTTGTCATATCGACTTGTCCGCCTAAGTCCAGGCGTTCCAGATTGGCCGGAGCCTGTCCCGTGTCTCGCGACGTGCCCCAGACTTTATAGCCTTTGTTCAGAAGAAGCCGGGTCAGGTAGGCCCCGTCTTGCCCGGAGACCCCGCAGATAAGAGCTTTTTTCATCGAATGTCTGAGCTTTTGAGTTCGTGGTTGAGCCAATCGAGGTATTCGCGACCGCCGGCCTCGACAGGGACGGCCAGGATCTCCGGGACATCGTACGGATGCGCTGCGGTAATGGCCTCTTCGACCTGGATGTAGAGGTCGGAGCGGCTCTTGAGGATGAGGAGCCACTCCTGAGCTTCTTTGACCTCCCCTTCCCACCAGTAGGTGCTGAGGATCGGTCCGACTATTTGCGAACAGGCGGCCAGTCGGCTCTTGACGATCCCGGCGGCTATTTGCCTGGCGCTTTCTTGCGAGTCGGTCGCCGTTACGACTTGTATGAAATCGGTCAAACCTCCGCCTTCCGTTTGGTATATTTAGGCTAATATATGATAAGTATTATAGCGAGTGTACGGAACGAGCCAATCTGGAGGAATAATGGCCTTACTTGAATCGCTCAAAATACCATACGGCACCGAGATGCCCGCCTTTGAATTAGCCGATCCCAGCGGGACCATGCATACCGGCGACGAGTTAGTCGGCGAGCAGGGCTTGCTGGTTGTTTTCACCTGTAATCATTGCCCGTACGCTAAGGCGGTCTGGGGCCGGGTCGCGTCTTTGGCGAAACACGCCGCCGCGTTAAGGATCGGCACCGTAGCCATCAATCCCAATATCAACCCGAAGTATCCGGACGATTCTCCCGAGAAGATGAAGGAAATGGCGGCCGATTTAGGCCTGACGTTTCCGTACCTGATCGACGAGAAACAAGAGACGGCCCGCGCCTTCAAGGCTCAATGTACGCCGGATATATATCTGTTCGACGGGGACAAGCGCCTTGTCTACCATGGTCGGATCGACGACAACTGGCGAGATGAATCGGCTGTCATCCGCGAAGAACTACGCGAGGCCTTGGATGCTCTCGGGGCCGGACGGCCGGTACTTAAAGAGCAGAACCCCTCGATGGGCTGCTCCATCAAATGGCTCGACTAAGCGCTTAGCTCTTTAAAGTCGGCCAATACATCTTCGGCATGCGTCGCCGGTTTGACCTTCTCGTAGACCTTGGCGATCTTGCCGTCGGGGTCGATAAGGAACGATATCCGCTTCGTCCCGAGGAACTCGCGGCCCGCCAGTTTCTTGGGTTGCCAGACCCCGTAGGCCTTGACCACTTCTTTGTTTACATCCGCCAACAACGTGAACGGGAGCGAGTGCTTGTCTTCGAATTTCTTGTGGCTTGCGACCGAGTCAGTGCTGACCCCTAAAACGACGATATCATTGTCGTTATAGTCCGCC
>JAUWIO010000245.1 GCA_030605305.1 Actinomycetes bacterium | reverse complement strand
TCTTCGATGACCTCCATAGAGCGAACCTTCGGGCAGCCGGTGATCGTCCCACCGGGGAAACTGGCGCGCAGGAGGTCAAAACGATGATAGGGCTCACGAAGCCGGCCCAGCACATTGGATACGATATGGGTGACATGAGAATAGCTCTCAGTGACCAACAGTTGGTCGGCGCGTACTGAGCCAAACTCGCAGACGCGGCCGAGATCGTTTCGCTCCAGGTCGACCAGCATTATATGCTCGGCGCGCTCTTTGGTATCGCGGGTCAATCGCGTCTTCAATTGGCCGTCTTCCACATCGCTGTCACCGCGCCGGATCGTGCCGGCGATCGGGCGCGTCTGGGCAGAGCGGTTCTCGAGCTTGACCAAACGCTCGGGCGAGCAACTGACGAGCTGCCAATCGCCAAAATCGAAGAAACCGGCGAAGGGTGAAGGGTTGAGTTCGCGTAAGATCGAGTATATCTCCAGCGGGTCCGACCCGACTTCAGCCGTCAACCTTTGCGACAAGTTGACCTGGTAAATATCACCGGCCGCCACATATTCTTTAGCGTCTTCGACCGCCCGGCAGAAACTGTCCTCGGTGAAGTTAGATTTCCACTGCGGCTCGCGCCCCTCCCTGCCGGACAAAAATCCCGGCGCCGGCGCATCCAATCTTTTTATTAAAGCGGCAATTCGTTCGCGAGCCTCGCGGTACGCGGTATTCGGATTGCCGCTGTCGTCGACCATGGCCACCACTTCCGCTGTTCGGGCCGCATGGTCGAAGATGATAAACAGGCTACAAAAGAGAAAGAACGCATCAGGAAGCTCCAGATCGTCTACGGCGCGCTCCGGGATGTCCTCTATATGCCGACCGGCATCATAACTGAAATAGCCCATCGCTCCGCCGCAAAACCGAGCTTGAGATTGGGTCGAGAATCTTGCGCATGTCTCTCTCAATATCTCGAATGGGTCGCCATCTATCAACCGACTCCCATCGGCGTCCTCCATTTTGACCCGTCTCCCTTTGGCGCTAAAGATGGTATGGGGCTCGAGCCCGATCATCGAGTAGCGCGCGACCCGGACAGACCCACTGACGCTTTCGAGCAGGAATGAGCGGGGGCCGCGCACGCGCCTGTAGGCCTCGAAGGGTGAGCGCCAAGCCAACGGCTGGCTGACAGGGATTTTGCGCTCACTCGCGGGGCTGCTCAAGCAGCTGATGTTCGAATCAAGGTCCATGGAAACAATCTAAATAGGAATAGCATAAAACCGGCATTTGAGGAAAGTCCCCCATCTACTCTAGAATCACGTTATGAGCCAAGGACAAACTGAAGAACTTATCAATCATCCGATAATACGCCACGTTGGTCGCCTCTTTGCGGCGGCCGGCTTTGAACTGTACCTGGTCGGCGGCAGCGTCCGTGACGCGCTCTTGGGGCGTGAGTCGGATGATTTCGACTTCGCCACCAGCGCCGCCCCCGAACAAACTCTGGCCGTGGTCCGCGGATTTGCCGACGATATCTGGCAGATCGGCATGGACTTCGGGACCATCGGCCTAGCCAAAGCACAGAGCAAACTGGAGATAACGACCTTCAGGGAGGAAAAATACCTGGAATCGAGCCGGCACCCGGAAGTCACTTTCGCGCCCACCATCGAAACGGACCTGTCCCGGCGAGATTTCACGATCAATGCTATGGCCATCAAGCTGCCGGGGGGAGATTTCATTGACCCGTTCAACGGTCTGACAGATTTGGCGTCCGGGCGGCTGCGCACACCGATCTCGCCGGAACAAAGTTTCACCGACGATCCACTGAGGATGCTGCGGGCATTCAGATTCGCCGCCAAGCTAGAGGTGACGCCGGACAAAGATGTTGTCGAGGCGATCATAGAATATGGTCAGCGCCTTTCGATCGTCTCGCAAGAAAGGATCCGGGACGAGCTGTCCAAGTTACTGACCAGTCCGATGCCGGGTCGGGCCCTCACCGGTCTGGTCGATACAGGCTTGGCGGCGCGCTTCCTCCCGGAGCTGGCGGAGATGGGGCGGCTGCGCGATCCCGCCAACCGCCATAAAGATGTCCTGAAGCACACGGTTATGGTCATCGAGAATGTTGAGCCCACGCTGGTGCTGCGCTTAGCGGCACTCCTGCATGACGTGGGCAAGTCAAAGACAAAGACCGAGGGCCCGGACGGGATCCATTTCTTCCATCACGAAGTCGTCGGAGCTAAGATGGCGCGCAAGCGCTTAAAGGCGCTCCGGTTTCCAACTAAGATCAT
>JAUWIO010000082.1 GCA_030605305.1 Actinomycetes bacterium | reverse complement strand
TCATGGCTGGTCGGGTTGGCCTTCATAGCACCGCACGGGATAGTTGAAGTTGGGGCGATCATCCTAGGAGCTGCCATACCGATTTCCGCTTACCTAGATGTAAAGCCGCTGCTGGCCGCTGGCGAGACCGCGGCCGCATTTGAAAGGGTGCGGGTCTTGGGTGCAGCTCGTCAGACCAAATCTACCATCATCGTCGCGCTCATGGGCTTGGCCGCGGCCGCGCTGATCGAAATGCGATTGACCGAAGAGATCGGCCGGCTGGTGACAAACGCGTTTTAGGGCCGTTTATTGATCGGTAACCAAATTGTCGTTTGTCAGCGCCTTCTTGATAGCCGCGATCACCAGTGAATCGAAGCGGCCCTTGCGCTTGATCTGTTCGACCGATTCCCACCACGGCTGGACGTTGCCAAGCCTCTCGGAGATCTCATCATAGAGATCGGCCACGGCCAGTATCTTGGCCCCAATAGATACACTAGCCCTTTTGGAGCCGCTATCCTGCCTGTATTCGCGACTCTCGACAGCCAGAGGCACAGCCCCCGAAACCAGCGCCCGCGCCTTATCCAGTTCTATCCGGGGAGATTTCGGCATCAAGGCCAGCGCCAGTTCATTCTCGCTAAGGTCGTGAAGGCGGCCGGCGGCCTCTATTTGTCTGACCAGGGTGCTCGGTAGATGCATCTGGCGGGCCGCGGCCGTCGCTAGCCGTGAAACCCTCTCGGTATGCGATCCATCGACTTCAAAAGAGCGTTGGATGTACTTCCCCAGCAATTCCTGGGTCGCCAACGCGACGCGCCGGTGGCGATTTTCATTCAAGGTGCTGACGAGTATCGAGACGAGCATCAAGAAGCTGGCCCAAACGAGAAGGTCGAGCCCAAGATCGAGCCGGCCTCCGCTCTCAGCCAGCAACTCAGCGGGCCAATTAACAACGAAAAACAATGCCAGGAGTACGCCCAGAATACTACTCATGATGGCCGGGCGTCGCCCTAGGTAGTATCCGGACAGAAGAACCGGCAAATAATAGAAATTCAGGAAGGCAAACTTGTTCGCTAGCGTCAGCTTAACAAGCGCAAATATGGCTAAGGACAGGATCACGATCGCCACTTCCATGTGGCGCACTAGCAGCGCTCTCATGCCAATACTATCGGCATGAGCTGGTATTTCTTTAGTCTATGAGGAGTTCTTCCGCTTTGCGAAAACGGGCCAAGGACTCTTCCCGCCCCAATATTTCCAGCGATTCAAAGAGCGGCGGGCTAACGAGACGACCGCTGATCGCGGCCCGGATAGGCTGGAAGACTTTTCGAGGCTTTTCCTCAAGTTCGTCCGCCAGTTCCCGCAGACCGGTTTCTATCGCCGCTGTCGTCCACTCGCCGATCGTGCCCAGTTTCGCCGCGGCTGACTGCAATACTTCCTTGGCTCCCTCTTTCTTCAGGGCCTTATCTAAAGCTTTCGCGTCATACTGGACTGGACGGAAAAAAAAGTCGGTCAGTTCGATGATGTCGGGCAATTTGACTAAGCGTTCGCGGCAGATCGCGGCAATCGACCTCAGGCGTAGAATCTCACTTGAATCGAGATCGCCGCCCGACAACAGACCTGCCTCGCGCCATAAAGGGATCAAACTGTGTGTCAGCTCTTCTATGGTCAACTCGCGGATATACTGGCCGTTCATCCAATCCAACTTGTCCGTATCAAATACGGCCGGACTCTTGGTCACCTTCTCTAAGGAGAATTTTTCGACGAGGTCATCGAGGCTGAACAGGGTCGTGTGATCGTCCCAGGACCACCCGAGTAGGGCCAAAAAGTTGAGCATTGCCTCGGGAAGATATCCATCGTCGCGAAAAGTTTCCACAGAGGTGGCGCCGTGTCTTTTGCTCAATGGCGCCTTGTCGGTCCCTAAGATCATCGACAGATGCGCGAATATCGGCGGTTCAGAGCCAAGAGCTAAATATATTTGTATCTGCCGCGGCGTATTTGACAGATGGTCCTCCCCGCGGATCACGTGCGTAATACCCATGTCGTGATCGTCGACCACCACGGCAAAATTATAGGTGGGGATGCCGTCGGGGCGCATGATGATCAAATCATCCAGTTCCGCGTTGTTGAAGACTACCCGGCCCCTGACTAGGTCGTCAACGACAGTCTCTCCTTCGAGATCGGCCCGGAAGCGGATCGTCGGGAGCCGGTCTTCGGCCAGAAAAGCCGCCTCGTCTTCGGGTGACAGGTCACGACACCGCCTGTCGTACCCCGGCGGCTCACCTTTCATCTTTGCCGCCAGCCGCCGTTCTTGCAATTCCTCCGGCGAGCAATAGCAGTGATACGCCCGCCCCGATTCGATCAGGCCATTCGCTAACGAACTGTATAAGTCTAGTCGATCTGTCTGGCGGCTCAAGCCCTCGTCCCAATCCAACCCGAGCCAACTCATAGACTCGATGATCCCGTGAATGGCATCCTCTGTCGAACGCTTACGATCGGTGTCCTCGATACGTAAAATAAACTCGCCGCCCATGCGGCGTGCGAAGAGCCAATTGTATAGGGCGGTCCTGGCCCCACCGACATGCAGATATCCGGTCGGACTAGGGGCAAATCTTACCTTGATGGGCGTATCGGTTCCTCGATCAGTCTTCGTCTTCGTAGACAAGCGGCCATACCTCCGGTTTTTCCTTGACGACTGCTATTCCTTTTCTGGTGAGCAGCTCGGCCTCGACCCGGCGCTCGTCTTCTGTGAAATGAAGTTCGAGCAACGGGGCCCCCGCCTCGACCGCCTCACCATGGCGGGCACGCATCAACACGCCCGCCCCGGCATCGAAACTGAAGCCACCGCCTTGGTGTCCTGAAAGGACTGCCGCTGCGAGGCCGATAGCCCGACAGTCATTTATAGCCAGATAACCATCATGCTCGGCGACTATCGGCAATATATGAGCGGCCGCCGGCAATCGTCGGCGGTCTTTAATAACACCATCGTCGCCGCCCTGCGCGCGAATCATCTTTTCTAGGACCACGAGACCCTGTCTTTGTGCGAGCGCCGACTCGACCAGAGCCCGCGCGTCTTCCATCTTAAAAGAGACTCGCCCAAGTAGAACCATTTCCGCCGCCAACCGAAGCGAGAGCTCGGTGAGATCTGCCGGCCCTTTCCCCTCGAGCGTCTCTATGGCTTCTGCGATCTCAAGCGAGTTGCCGACAGCCATTCCCAGCGGCTGGTTCATGTCGGTCACCAGGCACTTAACGTTAAGGCCCAACTCAGCACCAGTCTCTATCAGACTTTTCTTTAGCTGCTTGGCCCGCACGAGATCGGGCATGAACGCGCCCGAACCGGCCTTCACGTCGATCAAGATATTCTTGGCGCCGCCCGCTACTTTCTTGCTGAGGATACTGGCGGTGATAAAAGGAATGGACTCGACCGTGGCCGTTCGATCACGCAAGGCATATAATTTTTTATCCGCGGGCGCGATGTCGGCCGTCTGGGCACCGACAGCCAAGCCTATCTCCTCGATCTGGGTGATTAATTCATCATGAAAAAGAGAGGTGCGAAACCCCGGGATGGTCGCCAGTTTATCGAGTGTGCCGCCAGTGTGCCCTAGCGCCCGGCCTGACAGCTTGGGTATCTTGACCCCTACTGCGGCAGCCAGCGGCCCGGCCACCAAAGTGGTCTTATCGCCGACCCCGCCGGTACTGTGCTTATCGACTGTCGCGCCCATCAGGCGGCTGAGATCGAGCTGTGAACCGGAGTCGACCATCGCTTCGGTCAAGTATCTTGTCTCTTCATGATCGAGCCCCTGGATAAACGCCGCCATCAGCCAGGACGCCATCTGGGCTTCCTCTATACGGCCGAGAGTAAAGCCTTTGACCAGAAAATCGATCTCCTGCCGGGTATGGGTATGCCCGTCCCGCTTTTTGATGATTAATTCATAAGGAAGCATTTATCGATTATATGGGAGTATCCTCCCCTTGTTAAGACTTAGACTCGGAGCGCCCCGTGCCAGTCCTGAAAAGGGGTCTGGATGACCCGATCGGACGGCGGCGCTTTTTCAACCAAGCCTAATGTGGGCGCCAGCGCGTAAGTGAGAATGAAGACGAATGCGAATAATATCAGGTAGGCCAAGACTGATTTCATGGGCAATATTTACCCGATGTCGGCCCTGACTAACTCCCACAAGTCACGGCCTTCCAATTCTACGCTCAGCCCCATAGCGCCGGCGATCGTCCGGCCGACATCAGCGAAGGTCGGGCGCACACCTAGATCAAGCCCTTTGGTGATCTGGGGGCCGCACATCAAGAGCGGTATGTATTCCCGCGAATGGTCGGTGGAGGGAGTGGTGGGATCACAACCGTGGTCGCCGACGATGATCAAAAGATCACCCTCGCGCATTTCCTCAAGCACTTCAGGCACCCTAAGATCGGCGGCCCTCAGGCCCGCCGCGTAACCGCTGGG
Organism: Actinomycetes bacterium; assembly: GCA_030605305.1. Classification (GTDB taxonomy): domain Bacteria; phylum Actinomycetota; class Aquicultoria; order CAJVYJ01; family JAUVQD01; genus DAOUYN01. The sequence goes on along the minus strand of JAUWIO010000082.1, from coordinate 657 downwards.
ATCGTTCCGATGGCCCCACAACATATCGAAATCGACCAGGTTCGCGAAGATGATAGCCGGCGCGGACCTCTGCATATACTCCAACACTAGATCGAACGTCTCTTCGTTGCCGCTCGTATGGCGTGATTCAGTAATACCCCGGCCGGCGAATATCTCGCCGATCTTTCCGGCCGCCAGGACCGGGATCGCCTGGGAGACGACAAAATCGAGCAGTGTGGGGCTCGGCGGTTCGATCGAGAAGTCTTTTCGCCAGTGGGTCCTAGTATAGTTGGCCGGTGTGCCGGTAAACGGCCGAGCGATGACCCGGGCCACCCCGTGATCGCCGCTCAAGAAAGCCCGCGATGCCTCACATATTTCGTAGAGACGGTCTAGAGGGATGGTCTCCTCATGGGCGGCTATCTGCCAGACACTATCGGCTGAGGTATAGACTATCGGCCAGCCAGTGCGCTGATGTTCGGCCCCCAGTTCTTGAATGATCTCTGTTCCGGAAGCCACCCTGTTGCCCAATACATCAAGTGATGTGCGACGCTTAAACTCGTCGATCAGTTCTTGAGGGAATCCATCCGGGTAGACAGGGAGCGGCCGAGGCGACGAAACGCCCATCAGCTCCCAGTGCCCAACGGTCGTATCTTTGCCGGCCGAAACTTCCGCCATCTT
>JAUWIO010000276.1 GCA_030605305.1 Actinomycetes bacterium | reverse complement strand
ACCTTGACCGCGATATTGCTCGGAGCAGTGCTGGTGACCGGGGTTGGTCTGATAGCCGGGTCCTCCGGCAAGGACTTCATCGGTATGATCTTCTACAGCATGCTCTTTATCATCCCGCTGGCCATCCCGGCCTTTGCGGTTCTCTTTCCGGGAACAGCGTCGAGATGGGTGAGCGCCTTGCCGTCGTACGGCTTGGTCAGCGCGATCGTCAATGTCAATTCATACGGGGCCGGCTGGGCAGAGGTGCTTCCGGACCTAGGGGCGCTCTTCGCCTGGTGTATCGTCGTCTTCACGATCGGCTGGTTTACTTTGAAAAGGAAGGTCGAGTCGATATGAATCTGCTTAGAACCTGGCTTGTGGCCCGCAAGGACCTTCGCCTCGGACCACGCTCACCTATATTCCTTTACGCGTTGGTGATGCCGGTTGTGGCCACTCTTATGGTCAGTGTCGTCTTCGGCAGCCTCTTCGCGCCGCAGCCGCGCCTCGGCATCGTCGATCACGGTCAATCAGTCTTGAGCGAGGAAGCCGAACTTCTTGAGGACATTCAAGTCACGTTCCTCGAATCCGAGGATGAGCTGAAGACCAGAGTCGAGGAAAACGGCCTGGATGCCGGCCTTATCCTGCAGGAAGGGTTCGATGAAGCCCTCATGGCTAAAGAGAGTCCGCAACTGAACTTTTTTATTGGCGGCGAGAGCCTGGCTTCGAACCGGGTCATTATCGCTGTCACCACTTTCGATCTCGTTCGCGGCGTGGCCGGGTCGGCCTCGTTGATCGACGTGGATATCGAGACGATCGGCGACGATGTCGCCCTCCCGGTATCCCAACGGCTCGTTCCCATGTTGGTGATGTTGGCTGTCATCATCGCCGGGCTTTTCGTGCCGGCGGCTTCCCTGGTAGAAGAAAAGGAGCATGATACGCTCAACGCGGTCCTGGTGACGCCGACCCAGATGCCCGATGTCTTGGCGGCAAAAGGGCTTGTCGGTTTTGTTCTGGCGGTAGCGACAGCTATCGTGACCTTAATCCTCAACAACGCCTTCTCAAATGATCCGGTCGCTTTATTGCTGGTCATTATGATTGCGGCGTTGATGGCGGTCGAATTCGGACTGATCCTCGGCTCCTGGGCACCTGATTCCAACACGCTGTTTACTGTGGCCAAAGGCGGGAACTTCTTCTTGATGCTCCCGGTATTCTTCTTTCTCTGGCCGGGGCTGCCGCAATGGATACCGAAACTGATGCCGACATATTACTTTCTGTCGCCCCTATTTAGTGTAGCCATAGAAGGCGCCTCCTTAGCGGAGGTCTTGCCCGAGCTGACGATAGCCGGGGCTATTTGCGTCGCGCTCATGCCCGTCGTTCTATTGATGGGCCGCCGCATGGAGAGCGTTCTGGCCAGCGAGTAGAGTACCGCGTTGTGATGGACTCCTGTCTAGGTGGAATACACCCCGTGGAGGTAAGAGGCAGGAGTCTATCATGGGTGAACCGGAACAAGTTCCAGGGCCAGAAAAGCAGCCAGGAAGAGACCAATGGCATCAGTCCGGCGGTGGGCAGTGGCGGGGGAGCGGCGACGATCACTGGTGGCACTCAGACCGGGCCGACTCCGTCGGTTGGGGACTGGCCTTTGTCTGGGGCGCGCTAGTACTGTTGGCGACCAACACCGGTTTTGGAGAACGGTATGCCTGGTGGGACGCCTGGAGCGCCTTCTTTATCGGGGCTGGGATCATAACTTAGGCTGTTGCCGGAGTTCGGCTCTTGGCCACTACGCAGATCGAAAAGCCCTAGCGGGGATAAACTTT
>JAUWIO010000165.1 GCA_030605305.1 Actinomycetes bacterium | reverse complement strand
CTTCAGCCCGAACATGTGGCAAACGAAGAGCTACACGAGTTCATCACCCCCGATGATGTCGCCGAATACTTGAGCGAAAAGACTCTGGCCTTTCATGACAAGCGGACCGAGGATTTGGGGCAAGGGCTATTTGAAGAGCTGCAAAAATCTGTTCTGCTGCAGGTGGTCGACACCAAATGGCGCGAACATCTCTATGAGATGGACTATCTGCGCGAAGGGATCGGTCTACGGGCTATCGGCCAACGCGACCCTCTCATTGAGTACCAGAGCGAAGGTTACTCAATGTTTCAAACGATGATCGACAGCATCCAAGAAGATTTTGCCCGCTATATCTTCCATGCCCAACTGGTAGAAGAAACGCGCCAACAGGTAGAAGTGGTAGCGGAGGGCCGGGGAGAGGGACCGGCGGCGATGGCCAGCTCAAAGCCGCCCCCCCGGGACAGCGAGTCTGCCGGCGGTGGCGGCGCCAAGATCGGTCGGAACGACCCGTGCAGCTGTGGCAGCGGCAAGAAGTACAAGAAATGCTGCGGGGCCTAAGCGCTTGATCGAGGACAGAAAAGACCGGATCGCCGAACTGCGCCGCAAACTCGGATCGATAAAGGAGTATCTTTGACCTCGATGGCAAACGCGCGGAGATAGAGGCGCTAGAGATCGAGGCCGCCCGCCCGGATCTGTGGTCCGATCAAGAAGCCGCCCAAAAAACGACGCGTAAGCTTTCGGAACTAAAGGAAGAGGTCGAGGCTTGTGACCGGACGGTCCAGGAGCTTGACGATGTCGAAGTCCTGAACGAACTAGCCGTAACGGAGGATGACGAAGACTCCGGAGTCGAAGTCCTCGAAGGTCTCGAAAAAGTCGGGGCTGAGCTCGATGGGCTCGAGAAGTATCTCTGGTTCTCCGGCGAACTCGACAGCCACGGAGCCATCCTCATGGTCCACACCGGCGCCGGAGGGACCGAATCCCAGGACTGGGCGAACATGTTGCTCCGGATGTATCTGCGCTGGGCCGACTCCGAGGGCTATCGATCCACCATCAATGAAGTCTCAGCTGAGGAGAGCGTCGGCATCAAGAGCGCCACAATAACGATAGACGGGCCAAATGTCTATGGGCTCCTGCAAGCGGAAAAAGGAGTGCACCGCCTTGTGCGCATCTCCCCTTTCGATGCCGCCAAGCGCCGCCACACTACTTTCGCCTCGGTCGATGTCATTCCAGCCATCGATGAAGATATCGAGATCACTGTCGACCCGCAAGATCTGCGCATCGACACCTATCGGGCGAGCGGCGCCGGCGGTCAACATGTCAACGTCACCGACTCTGCTGTGCGCATAACACATCTGCCGACGGGAATAGTTGTTCAATGCCAAAATGAAAGATCGCAGTTCCAAAATAAGGAAACAGCGCTTAAAATACTAAAAGCGCGCCTTTACGAGCATGAACAGGCGCGACGGGATGAAGAGCTGGAAGTGCAGCGTGGCGAAAAGAAAGATATCGCCTGGGGCAGTCAGATACGGTCATATGTGCTCCATCCATATACAATGGTAAAAGACCATCGGACGAGTGTGGAAAAAGGCAACGCCGCGGGTGTGCTCGATGGTGACCTAAACGAGTTCATCACGGGCTGGCACCGCTGGAGACTAAAGGGAGATGTATCGTGAAAGTCGAGACAGAGGTTGATCGAAACGAACTAGTGTCGGGCCTCGAGGCCCGCGCCCTGAATATCCGACGGGACATCATCAAGATGACGGGTCTGGCCGGTTCAGGACACCCCGGCGGCAGCCTCTCTGCGGCCGATCTTGTGGCCGCCATCTACTTTCACGCCCTCAAGCACGATCCTGAGAATCCGAAATGGAAAGAGCGCGACCGGTTTATCCTCAGCAAAGGACACGCGGCCCCCGTCCAATACGCCGCCTTAGCCGAGGCCGGCTATATAGAGCGCGATCTTCTGTGGACCCTGCGGAAGTTTCGCAGCCCATTACAAGGCCATCCGGACATGCGGAAAGTGGCGGGCGTCGAAGTCTCGACCGGCTCTCTCGGGCAAGGCCTGGCCATAGCCTGCGGTATGGCGCTGGCGGGCCGGCTCGACGGCGCGGACTACACGGTCTACACGATCATGGGTGACGGTGAAAGCCAGGAAGGTGAGGTCTGGGAGGCAGCTATGATGGCCGCGCACTACAAACTAGACAATCTGATAGCTATCACCGACTACAACGAACTGCAAATAGACGGCAGCCTCGCGGAGATCAAGGATATCTGCCCGATACCCGACAAATGGCGGGCATTCGGCTGGGATGTCCTGGGTGTTAATGGCCACGATATGGAAGAGGGCGTCGCCGCTCTCGACGAGGCCAAGACTATCAAAAATCGACCGGTGATGATTGAAGCCAAGACCGTTAACGGTAAAGGCGTCTCCTTCATGGAAAATCGGGGCGAGTGGCACGGCGTCGCCCCCAACCAAGAACAAATGATCTCCGCTCTCGCGGAACTCGGGGTCGACGACTGGGCCGCCTGGTAGTCCTCAGCCTAATTTTTCTCGCACTTCAGGTTTTCTTGAATACCCTGCTCAGAATAGGAAAAAGAGATAGTGGGATTTCAAGAAGGTGAGGTGACCCCCAATGACAAGATTAAACTGGTTGGACTGGACGGCTTTCGTCCTTTTAATTGCGGGCGGCTTGAACTGGGGCTTGGTCGGTTTCTTCAATTTCGACCTAATCACAGCGATTTTCGGCGCGGCATTCGGCGGCGTGATATTCGCGATAGTCGGCTTAGCGGCGATCTATGGCATCTATTCGCTCACGAAGGGCGGCACCATGTCTCAAATGAGGACAGGCGAGAAAAGGGACGAAGAAAACATCCGTCGCGCTGCGTAAGCGCGCTTGATCAAAAGAACAAAACGGGCGGCTCTCGGGCCGCCCGTTTTCATGTCGTTGAAAACCCGGCAACGCAACTGTTAAAATGGGGCTGTTCTTTGGGGGATCGTCTAGTGGTAGGACGCGAGATTCTGGTTCTCGTTGGGAGGGTTCGAATCCTTCTCCCCCAGCAGTTTGTCAAAATCGGTTGAAATGGGCCCTTCTGCCAGTAGGTTGAAGGGTTCTTTTAGCTGGTAGCTGGCTATATGCCGGTCCTTCAAAACCAGGTTCGAAGGTATTAAAGTGAGTAATTTCCGCTTAGTCTCAGTATCTCCGTTCCGATATAGCTGATCTGCGGTAGCTGCAATCTGAAAGAACTGTTTGATTTGTTCGAAGATGAATTCTTCATCGTATTCCACGCCACCTCTT
>JAUWIO010000181.1 GCA_030605305.1 Actinomycetes bacterium | reverse complement strand
GCATGCACCGGGGATTGTCTACCTCGACGATGAACAGCGGACCAAGTCCACCCAGCTCGGCCGCCATCTCCACCGCCCTTTTGTCCCGCATGACCGCCACGACCACGGCCATGCGCCGGTCTGTGTAGCTCTGACGCAAATAACCGACCAGCGCCCGCACGCCGGCCAGGTTGTGGGCGCCATCGATGATAATATCCGGGCGCCCCCGCAGCAGTTCCGCCCGTCCGGGAGACGTGGCCTGAGCCAGCGCGTCTCTCAGACGCTGATGATCGAGGGGTTGGCCGATAAAGGCTTCGGCCGCGACCGTCGCCAGGGTCGCATTGGCGAGCTGCCAATCTCCCGCTGGACCCACACGCAGATCGCGGTATTCGCTAAGAGGCGAGATCATATCAATTCCCGCCCCGGCCGGTTCGTATGAAAAGTCGGTGCCGAAACAGAGCACCCGCGCGCCGACGGTATCGGCCCGCGCCCGAAAAACGGCCGCGACTTCCTCTATCATCTCTCCCAATACGCCGACCGTCTCTTCTTTCAATACATAGGCCTTTGCGGCAGCGATGTCGGTCAACTCCGGACCCAGCCATTCGGCATGGTCGAGCGAGACATTGGTGGCGATAGAGACCGCGGGCCGAACGACGCTGGTCGCATCCCAGCGCCCGCCCATCCCGACCTCCACGATCGCTGCATCGACGCCCGCATCAGCAAATGCCTTCAAGGCAGCGGCCGTTAGGACTTCAAATTGCGTGATCCGCCGTTCCCCTGACAGATCAAGGGTTCTTTCCGCCGCCGGGACGGCCGCGCGCACAGCCCGACCTAGGACCTCGAAGGCTTCATCGCCGATTGGTTGGCCGTTGATAAGGATGCGCTCAGTGTAACTTTCCAGGTGGGGCGAAGTGTAGACGCCAGCCGCAAGGCCGTGCGCTGCCAGTATGTCCGCGGTCATCCTCGCTGTCGATGTCTTACCGTTCGTCCCGGTTATCTGAATGGCCCGCAAGCCCTGCTGCGGCCCGCCCAAAGCTTGGCAAAGGGCTTCGACTCCCGCGAGCGAAGGCTCGATGCCGAAGTTTGCCAGCGAATCCAGGTAAGCGGCAAAGTCTCTCGTGGGCGTCATCCTGTTCCCGCCCCGCTAGTCGGCCAAGAGCGCCACTTGGGCGGCGATCTTCTGACGCCGCTCCTCGAACCGACGCTGTTTATCTTGCTCTTTCTCGACGACCTCGGGAGGCGCCTTGCTGAGGAAGCCTTCATTGGATAGCTTCTTCCCGACCTTTTCGGACTCCCGGGCGATCAACTCGAGTTCCTTGCCGAGGCGCTCCCGCTCTTTTTCTATATCGACAAGCCCGGATAGCGGAACGAATACTTCAACGTCTCCGATGACGGCGATGGCCGACTGTTTGGGCCGCTCCAGATCAATGCCGGTCTCAAGCTCGCCCAGCCCCGCCAAGCGCGTGATGAGCGCCGCGCCCGCCTCAAAGGGGGCTAGCGCTTCTTTTGATTCTGCCGCCGCCAGGGCCGCAAACTTGATCGACGGGGCGACTTTAAGCTCGCTCCTGATGGTCCGTAACGAGGTCACGGCCTTCTTGACTACCTCGATCTCCGCCTCGCTCGCTTCATCGATCAAGTCTGTCTTAGCCTTTGGCCACTCAGCCACCATCAGGCTCTCCCCTTTGATGGGTAGTTTTTGCCATATCTCCTCGGTGATGAACGGCATGAACGGATGGAGTAGGCGCAGCGCCGTATCGAGGACCTCGACCAGCACCCCTTGGGCCACAGCCCGGTCTTCCCCGCCCGACGCGTCTTGATCATAGAGGCGCGGTTTTACCAGCTCCAAATACCAATCACAGAACTCGCTCCAGAAAAAGTCGTAAAGCCGCCGGGCGGCGTCGCCAAAGTCATGATCGTCGAGCGCCTGCGAGACCTCGCCTACCAGACGCTGTGCCCTTGAGAGGATCCTGCGATCGGCAGCCGTCAGCTTGGATTTATCCAGGGGGTCTGGCTCATAATCCCCGAGATTCATCAGCGCAAAGCGCGAAGCGTTCCATATCTTGTTGGCAAAATTGCGGCTCATCTCCAGCTTTTCCTCGGTGAACCGCATATCCTGCATCGTCGTTGTCTGCACCATCAGACCAAAACGCGTGGCATCGGTGCCATACTTCTCGATCAGCTCTAGCGGGTCGATCCCCGTCCCCAGGGACTTGCTCATCCGGCGCCCTTCTTGATTGAAGACGGTCGGGTGGATGATGACCGTGTGGTATGGGACGCCATCGGCGAATTTAAGTCCGCTCATGATCATCCGTGCCACCCACAGGTATAGGATATCTCTCGCTGTCGAGAGGACGGATGTCGGATAAAAGTAGTCGAGATCCTCAGTCTGATCGGGCCACCCCAGCGTCGCAAAAGGCCACAACGCCGAACTGAACCAGGTATCGAGCACGTCCGGGTCCCGCTCGAGCTTGGTCGAACCGCAGGCGGAACAGGCTGTGGGAGTCTCGGTGGCGACCGTCATCTCGTCGCAATCCCGGCAGTACCAGGCCGGTATTTGGTGTCCCCACCAGATCTGCCGGGAGATGCACCAGTCGCGGATGTTCTCCATCCAGTCGAAGTAGACCTTGCCCCAGCGCTCGGGCGAAAACTTGACCTTGCCTTCTTCGACCGCGGCTATCGCCGGACCGGCCAAAGGCTTCATGTCGACGAACCACTGCGCAGAGATGTAGGGCGCGAGGAGCGTGTGGCACCGGTAACAATGTCCGACAGCGTGATCGTGAGTCTCGAACTTCTCCAGACGCCCCTCATCTTTTAGCGCTTCGACGACTGCCTTACGCGCATCGAAGCGATGGAGCCCGGCAAACCGGCCGCCGGTCTCGTTTACATCGCCTTCTATCGTGAAGATATTGATCTGCTCCAAGTCGTGGCGCGCGCCGATCTCAAAGTCATTCGGGGCGTGCGCCGGCGTCACCTTCAGCGCCCCCGTCCCGAAAGAAGGATCGACATGCTCGTCGCCGATTATCGGTATTT
>JAUWIO010000017.1 GCA_030605305.1 Actinomycetes bacterium | reverse complement strand
GGTGATGAAGATGGACGGGGTGCGCCTCATAGCCGAGATCAAACCGGCCCGTCCCGGAGTCGGCACACTAAAAGAAGATTTCTCCGTCGTCGAACAGGCCGAAAGCTACTATGCCGGCGAGGCCAGCGCCATCTCGGTCCTGACGGAACCCGACCACTTCCAGGGCAGCTGGCTGCACCTTCGCGCCGCCAAGGAATTCTCGACGCTTTTGACGTTATGCAAAGACTTCATCGTCGATGAGTTCCAGTTGCAGATGGCCCGCGCTTATGGCGCCGATGCCGTCCTACTCATCGCGGCAGCCCTGGACGACCTGGAACTGAAGCGGCTCTGCAAGGCATCGCAGGCACTCGGTAGGGAAGTCCTGACCGAGGCCACGAACGAAGCGGAGCTTACGCGCGTGCTGAGCAGCGGCAGCGATCTTATCGGCATCAACAGCCGCAACCTTCACACGCTGGAGATGGATTTTGAAGGGGCCCTGGAGCTGGCGTCGACGGTCAAGGACCGCCGACCGCTCATATTGGAAAGCGGCGTTTCGACCCGGGCCGACGTAATCAAAGTCGAAGAGGCGAAGATAGACGGCATCTTGGTCGGAACGGCCTTGATGGAGGCCGAAGATCCCGCCGGCAAGATACGAGAACTGTTGGACATCGAAGGTCCGGAGTGGTAAGCACCGGAGCGTAGAAGAAAGGATCCGCCTATGAAACCGACCAAGATTCAACTGAGCGAGAAGGACATCCCGACCAGCTGGTACAACATCATGGCCGATATCGATTTCCCGATGGAACCGCCGCTTCACCCCGAGACCAAAGAGCCGATCGGGCCCGAAGCCCTGGAACCGATCTTCCCGATGGCCCTCATCGGCCAAGAGGTCAGTCAAGAGCGCTGGATCGAGATACCCGAAGAGGTCCGCGATATTTACGCGCTCTATCGCCCGTCACCGCTTTTCCGGGCCCACCGCCTCGAAGCGGCCCTCGGCACCCCGGCAAAGATCTATTATAAATATGAGGGCGTCAGCCCGGCCGGGAGTCATAAACCCAATACGGCTATCGCGCAGGCCTACTACAATAAAGAGGCCGGGGTCAAGCGCATTGCGACCGAGACAGGCGCCGGCCAATGGGGCAGCGCCATCAGTCTGGCCTGTAACTACTTCGACATCGAATGCATGGTCTATATGGTCAAGGTCAGTTACGAGCAAAAACCCTACCGGCGCTCCTTGATGGAGATATGGGGCGCAAATGTCATACCGAGCCCCAGCGACCAGACCGAGTTCGGCCGCAAGATCCTGGCACAAGACCCTGAGTCACTCGGCAGCCTTGGCATCGCCATCAGTGAGGCGATGGGAGACGCGGCCTCGCGCGAAGACACGAATTATGCCCTGGGCAGCGTTCTAAATCATGTCATGCTCCACCAAACGGTGATCGGCCTCGAAACGAAGAAGCAGATGGAGATAGCCGGCGACTATCCCGATGTCATCATCGGTTGCTGTGGCGGCGGCAGTAATCTGGCCGGACTCTCCTTCCCGTTCCTGGCTGATAAGTTCGCCGGCAAGGACGTGCGTGTCGTGGCCGCCGAGCCCAAAGCCTGCCCGACCCTGACTGAGGGAAAGTGCGAATATGACTTCGGCGACACGGCCGGTATGACGCCGCTGCTAAAGATGTATACGCTCGGCCACGAGTTCGTCCCGGCCGGGATCCACGCCGGCGGCCTTCGATATCACGGTGACTCCCCCATAATTAGCGCCCTTTACGAGCACGACCTGATAGAGGCCGTCGCGGTCCATCAGAACCCGGTCTTTGAGTCGGCAGTGCAGTTTGCGCGCACCGAAGGCATTGTCCCGGCGCCAGAGTCGGCGCACGCAGTCCGGGTGGCGATCGACGAAGCTCTCGAGGCGAAAAAGACCGGTGAGCCAAAGACTATCCTATTCGGGTTGAGCGGCCACGGCCACTTCGATCTGGCCTCCTACGATGCCTACCTGGCCGGCAAACTGATCGACTACGACTACGCGTCTGAGGAGAGTTAGAGGATCTGGGCCATTCGGCCCCTGGCGGCTTAAACGCCCAGTTGTTATCTTAATCCTATGATAAAGATCAAGATCTGCGGCATCACCAACGCTGAGGACGCGCTGGGGGCGGTGGAGCTTGGGGCCGACGCCCTGGGCTTTATCTTCCACCCTCAGAGTCGTCGTTATGTGCTGCCGGAAAAAGCCAAAGGGATCATCGATCAGCTGCCTCCATTCGTCTTCAAGATAGGGGTCTTTGTCGATGAAGACCCCCAGGTTATCTTGAAGACGGTCAACGACTGCCGCCTGGACGGCATCCAGCTCCACGGCCAGGAATCGCCCGAGTTCTGCGCTAAATTCCGTCGCCGGGTCATCAAAGGGCTCCGGCCGCAACGCGAGGAAGAGGGCGCCAAGATCGCCGACTACAAAGTCGACGCCCTCCTCCTTGATAGCTATCACCCGGACATGATGGGCGGCACCGGGACGACTTTCGATTGGGAATTGGCGGTGGCGGCCAAAATGTTCGGCATGCCCGTCATCCTCTCGGGCGGGCTCAACCCCGAGAATGTCGCCGAGGCTGTCCGGCTGGTCAAGCCATACGCCATCGATGTGGCCAGCGGTGTCGAGACCTTCGTGGGCAAGAAAGACCTCAATAAAGTCCGCGACTTTATCGAGCAGGCCCGCTGGGCTTCAGACTGAGCGCTTTACCCTTGCCCAATCGAGGCGGTTATGCCTAAATAGAGGGCGATTCCGCTCACGTTTTCACACGCGTCACAATTCATCTAGAGGGAGTTTAATGGCTGAAAAGCCCGGGCATTTCGGCGAATTCGGCGGCCAATACGTGCCTGAAACATTGATGACGCCGCTTGCGGAGCTGACGGCGTCATATGGCGTTTATAAGGACGACGCGAGCTTTTGTGACGAACTGGCGCACTATCTTAAAGACTACGTAGGCCGGCCCACACCGCTCTATCACGCTAAAAACCTATCGACCCACTACGGCGGACCGGCTATCTGGCTCAAACGAGAGGACCTCTGCCACACCGGCGCCCACAAGATCAATAATACGATCGGCCAAGTCCTCTTGGCCACCAAAATGGGGAAAAACCGTATCATCGCCGAGACAGGCGCCGGCCAGCACGGTGTCGCGACCGCGACGGCCGCTGCTCTCTTTGGGCTGGAGTGCCGCGTCTACATGGGCGAAGAAGACATCGGCCGCCAATCCCTGAATGTCTTCAAAATGAAGCTCCTCGGAGCGGAAGTCATCCCGGTCACCAGTGGCAGTCGTACGCTTAAGGATGCGATGAACGAGGCGCTGCGCGATTGGGTGACGAATGTCCGCGACACGTTCTATGTCATCGGCTCCGTGGCCGGACCTCATCCCTATCCGACGATCGTGAGAGATTTTCAGGTCGTGATCGGGCGCGAGGCGAAGGCGCAGATCAACGAGGCATACGGCCAGGACCCGGCCGCGGTCGTCGCCTGTGTCGGCGGCGGCAGTAATGCCATCGGTATCTTTTATCCGTGGCTGAATAGCCGAGTCAAGCTCTACGGGGTCGAGGCTGCCGGACACGGACTCGACAGCGGCGAACACGGCGCCGCTTTGGAAAAAGGGACAAAAGGCATTTTGCATGGTTCGCTCCAGTACCTGCTTCAAGATGATTTCGGCCAGATACAGCCGGCGCATTCGATATCGGCCGGGCTCGATTATCCGGGCGTCGGGCCGGAGCATTGCTACTTCAAGGACGAGGGCCTGGTCGACTATGTTTCGGCCACCGATGACGAGGCTCTGGCCGCTTTCCAACTCTTATCGAAAACCGAAGGTATCCAGCCGGCGCTGGAGAGCTCCCACGCTCTGGCCTACCTCGAAAAGCTCGCCCCCGAATTGGGCGAACACCAGGTGATCATCGTGAACGTCTCGGGCCGCGGAGACAAAGACATGCACGTCATCGCCGAGCAGCTGGGACTAGAGATATGAGCCGCATATCGGCCCGGTTCGAGATCGACAAACAGCTCGTCCCCTATATCATGGGCGGCTGGCCCGATACAGAGACAAGTCGGCTGGTTTTTAAGCGCTAATAGACGCGGGATGTCGGATCGTGGAAATAGGCATCCCCTACTCGGACCCTTTAGCCGACGGTCCGACTATACAAAAAGCCTCCGAAACCGCGTTGGCCAACGGGGTGACGACCGATACCGTCCTTGAGATGATCGGAGAAGTCACCAAAAAGCGCGACGTCTCCCCCGTCTTAATGGTCTATTACAACCTGATATACCGCTATGGGCTGGAGCGGTTCGCCCGGGCAGCACAACGCGCCGGCGTCGAAGGAGTCATAGTCCCCGACCTGACGGTCGAGGAAAGTGCTGATTGGAAAACCGTCGCCACCGAGCATGGCCTTGATATGATCTTTCTGGCCGCTCCGACCAGTTCCGACGAACGCCTAGAGAAGATAGCCGCCGCCTCGAGTGGTTTCGTCTATGCCGTCTCTTTGACCGGAGTGACCGGAGCCCGCACTGAATTGCCGCCGGACTTGACCACTTTCGTCGGTTCGGTCAAAAGTCGAACCGAGCTGCCGGTCGCCGTCGGTTTTGGAGTTTCGCGCCCCGAGCAGGCAAAGGAGATCGCCCGTTTCGCAGATGGGGTCATTGTCGGCAGCGCCCTGGTGGACCTGATAGACAAGGCAGCCCCGACGACAAGGCCGGAAGCAGTCAAGTCTTTCGCAGCCGAATTAATCGGCGCGCTGAGAGGGAAATAAGGTGCCATTATCCGATTGGTTAAAACACCGTCGCCAGCAGCTGGCCGGAGATCCCGCCGGCAAGCGGACCGTTCCCGGTGGGATCTGGTCAAAATGCGCCAACTGCGGCGAGACTATCTACCAGCGCGATATTCTGGAGAACCTTCATGTCTGTCCGGAATGCGACCACCATTTCCCGCCCTCGCCCGATGAATGGGTGGCCGCCCTGCTAGATAAGGACAGCTGGCGTCAGACCAATAGCAACCTGACCCCCGAAGACCCGCTCGGATTCATCGGACGCAAATCGTACAAAGAAAGCCTGGCAGCAGCGATGGCGGTCACAGACGGGCACGAAGGGATCATGACCGGCCACGGACGCTTGGCGGATCGAGCCGTCTATTTGGGCGTCATGGACTTCCGGTTCATCGCCGGGAGCATGGGGGCGGTCGTCGGCGAGAAAGTGACCCGCCTCTTCGAGTCGGCCAAGGACGAGCGTAGCCCGGTGATCATGGTGGCCGCTTCCGGCGGGGCCCGCATGCAGGAAGGAATGCTCTCGTTGATGCAGATGGCTAAAACAACTGCGGCCGTGGCCCGCCACAGCGATGCCGGTTTGCCCTACATCTCGATCCTGACCAATCCCACGCCCGGGGGTGTTCTCGCCAGCTTTGCCTCGCTTGGAGACATCATCATCGCGGAACCGCGCGCTCATATCGGCTTCGCCGGCCCGCGGATAATCCAACAGCCACTCGGCGAGGAGCTGCCCAAAGGATTTCAGCGGGCCGAGGCTCTCCTTGAGCACGGCATGATCGACAAAATAATCCACCGCCGCGACCTGAGAAACGAGCTGGCGGGCCTCCTTGGATATCTCGCCGGGGAAACCTCAAGCAAAGTCGGAGCAACCCGATGACCCGGCGCTTCTATATGGATTTCGAGAAACCGGTCGTGGAATTAGAGCACCGCCTCAACACCCTCAAAGAAGACCCGCTCGCTCACGAACCCGATATCCACAAGGAGATCGAGTGGCTCGAAGAACAGATAGAAAAACTCAAGCTGCGGACGTATTCAAACCTGTCGCCGTGGCAGAAAGTGCAGATAGCGCGGCACCCGGAGCGGCCGCGGCTGGCAGCCTATATTAAAGAGATCACGTCGGACTGGCGGGAACTCCACGGAGACCGGGCCTTTCGGGACGATCCGGCCATCGTGGCGGGCCTGGCCACTATCGGGGGCCGCCAAGTCGTCTTGGTCGGCCACGATAGGGGAAGCGACACGCGCGATCGGATCCGGCGGAACTTCGGCAGCCCTCATCCCGAAGGCTACCGTAAAGCCATCCGCTTTTTCCGCCTCGCCGACAAGTTCAACCTCCCGCTGGTGACGATCATCGACACGCCCGGGGCCTATGCCGGGGTGGGAGCGGAAGAGCGCGGCCAAGCTTGGGCCATAGCGGAATCGCTGCGCACCCTAACAGACCTGCGCGTACCGGTCATCGCTGTCAATATCGGCGAAGGCGGCAGCGGCGGCGCTTTGGCTTTAGGTGTTGCCGACCATATCATCGTGCTCGAACACGCGTATTACTCCGTTATCACCCCGGAGGGTTGTGCCTCCATCCTGTGGAAATCAAAAGAAAAAGCTCCAGCGGCGGCAGAGGTATTGGGCCTGACGACTACAGATTTGATGAAAATGGGAATTATCGATGAAGTGATAGATGAGCCTTTAGGGGGAGCCCATCGCGAGCCCGGAGTAGTGTTCCGAGGGGTCGAGAGTGCGATCGTGCGCACAGTGGAGAGACTATTGAAGAAGTCAACTGAAGAACTGACTACGGAAAGATACGAGCGCTTCCGGCGCCTCGGGGTCTTCATGGAACCCGCGGCCGATACCGATGCTGGAGAAAACGCTCGGTGAACCTGGCTGTTCTGACAAGCGGCGGCGACTCTCCAGGGATGAACGCGGCCGTACGGGCGGTCGTGCGCAAAGGGCTGGCCGAAAAGACTCGGGTCTTCGGTTTCTATGAAGGTTACCGCGGGCTGAGCGAGAACCAGTACGGCGTCCTCGATCACGAATCGGTATCTGAGATCATCGACCGGGGCGGGACGATCCTGCGAACGGCACGATACCAGAGGTTCCTTGAGCGCGGAACTAGAGAGAAAGCGGCTGCCAACCTCAAAGCCCTGGACGTCACGGCCCTGATCGTCATCGGCGGTAACGGCTCGATGGCCGGGGCCGAAAAGCTCCAAGAGCTCGGCGTTGGTACTATCGGAGTGCCGGCCAGCATCGATAATGACGTCTATGGCACCGACTTCTCGATCGGCTTCGATACCGCGCTCAACACTGTCGTCGACATGCTGAGCAAACTAAGAGACACGGCCTCAGCCCATGAACGGATATTCATCGTCGAAGTGATGGGGCGCAAGTGCGGGGCGATCGCCCTGTATTCGGGGATGGCCGGCGGTGCCGACCACGTGTGCCTGCCGGAGACACCGGCAACGAGCGAGCTGCAGCTAAGCCAGATGTCCGAGATCGTCAATCGCCGCTACCGCGTCGGTAAGACCCACACTATTATTATCATCGCTGAAGGGTCTGGCTCAGCGGAAGAGGTCGGACGGGCCATCCACGAACGGACAAAGCGGGATGTCCGGGTCTCGGTCCTGGGTCACGTCCAGCGAGGCGGGTCCCCCTCTGCCTTCGACCGCATCTTAGCCAGTACGCTCGCATCCCGCGCTGTCGAACTGGCGATCGCCGGTGAATCCGGCGTGATGGTCGGACTCGGGGGCGGCCGGGTCACAACCGTGCCGCTGGTAGACACCTACACGAAGACGGTTAGAACAGATCCGGAACTGGCCAAGCTGGCCTCCGTTCTATCCTGACAGAAGGCCTTCGACTTGTCGCCAATAGTCGTGTCTTGGAGAGATAAATAAGCCGTCTGGTACATCAATGAGTACCGGAGGTGGGACTTGAACCCACACAGGTATAAACCTACACGATTTTGAGTCGTGCGCGTCTGCCAATTCCGCCACTCCGGCAACGGGAATACGATACTGGAAATCCATGACCGGCGCAATCGACACATCTGATGCTTGACAGCCTAGCCTGCAAAAAGGATAATTGGCAGGCATCTTAAGGGGTTATCTGGGCGTGTCCTACCCGCTTATTGTGATAGCTTTCACCTGGAGACTTGAACCAAGGAGTTCGGTTGAATATTAGTAAGGGCTTCGTCCGGTTTTTTCTAGGCCTGCTAGTGTTGTGCAGTCTGTCGCTGCTAACGGCTTGCGGTAGCTCCGACCGGATCACGGCCGAAGAGAGGGGCGAGAAGGTCCTTTTCGAAACGGTCAAGCAAGGTCATCTCGGTTTCTCATATAAGCGAGAGGACCGGCCCGAATTTCGAGTCTTCCGCACGGAAAGCGAATGGAATGACTTTTGGACGGAATCGGCGACCAGAGCGATCGTCGCTAGAGACTCTGTCGTCCCCATAGTGCCGGGCCAACCGTATATCGATCCCGACCCTCGCAGCGAGCAACTGAGCCCCTTAGCGTGGTCGGCAGTGCCCAACCAATGGGAGATGATCATCGGCGCCTTTTTCTACCAGAACAACGGTTACGAAGTAGCTGTGACCAGTGTTAGAAAACTGAAAGACAAAATCCTGGGCGAGGTGACAGGCGAGACTTTCGATGACGACGGTCCCGGCATGATCGCTCCGTACCACATCGTCAAATTCAAGAAGTACGATCTCCCGGTCAAGTTTCGCTTTATCGACAAGCGATAGTCGACTAAACCTTCTCTACTTTAATAAGATTCGTGGTGCCGGGGACGTGAACCAGCGCCCCCGCCGTTAAGATGACCGCTTCCCCGGGACGGGCAAATCCCGACTCGCGAGCCGCTTTTAGCGCGGCCTTGAAGACCTCGTCGATATCCCGAGAGACCGCACCGGTTGTCGGGGCGACGCCCCACCACAACATCAATTGCTGCACTGTCTCTTCATTGGGGCTGACGGCGATGATCGGTGCTTGCGGCCGATACCGGGAGATCTGCTTGGCCGTCCGGCCCGATTCGGTGGACGTGACGATAGCCGCCGCCGGCAAAGTCGAGGCCAGATGACAAGTCGCATAACTGATGGCCCCGCTTATGGTTTCAGCGGCCCAGCCGCTCCTGGCCCGCAGTAGATCCTCATAGTCGACCGTCGATTCAGCCCGCTCGACTATCCTGGCCATGACACCGACGGCTTCGACCGGGTACTTGCCGATAGCCGTCTCTCCGGAGAGCATGACCGCATCGGCCCCATCGAAAACACTGTTGGCGACATCGCTGGCTTCAGCCCGTGTCGGGCGGGGCGAGCGGATCATCGAGTCCAACATCTGCGTGGCGACTATCGACACCCGGCCGCGGCGTTGCGCCGTGGCGATTATCTGCTTTTGCAGGATCGGGACATCTTCTGTCGGCACCTCGACACCGAGGTCGCCGCGGGCGATCATCACGCCATCGGCCGCCTCGACGATCCCCTCGATATTGGGAATGGCCTCATGGTTCTCTATTTTGGCGATAACCGGACATCTGCGACCCGCCCCATTGATAAGACCTTTGAGTTCATGGATATCTTCGGCGCTTCGAACGAACGACATGGCGATGATATCCACCTTGTTCTCCAGGCAAAACCCCAGATCGACCCGGTCTTTGTCAGTCAATGTGGGCGCCTGTACGTCCGTGTCGGGCAGATTGCTGCCCTGGTGAGCCCGGAGCACGCCTCCGGTCTCCACGCGGCACAGGACATCAGGAGCGGCGACCTTCATCACGATCAGCTTCAGTAACCCGTCCGAGATGAGGATCTCCTGCCCGGGCTCGACGTCCACTGGAAGGTCCGGATATGAGACACTCAAGCGCTCGGCTGTCCCGACAGTCCGCTCGGTCGTTAAGACGACCTCTTTGCCGGGGGCCAACTCGACCTCGT
>JAUWIO010000007.1 GCA_030605305.1 Actinomycetes bacterium | reverse complement strand
GTCGATACTATCCGGATTTTTTCTTGAACGAAGCAGCGCTGTCGAATTGGAACGGCCGCAGCATTCTGTCGCTAAAGGCCTGCCGCGACTGCCCGATCGCCACTCTTTGCGGGGGCGGATGCGCCATCTCGGCGGCGAACATCAACGGGTCACTTGACTCTCCGTACTGCCATGGGGCCCTTGAGACCATTCATGCTTATCTAGATTCAATCAAGGGGACGCTCATCTCCGAGCACGCCCTCCAACCGTAACCGCGCCGGGCCGCCGACCAACTCCCTACAGATCTCCAGCTTCGATGGCTCGACGCAACTCATCATCGGCCGAAATGGCCTGCTCGGCGCTGGGAAATTCGCCGCCGCGCACTTCCTCGGCATACGCAAGCAACGCGCTCGCGGCTTTATCCCGTATGTTGGCAAAGCCTTTCGCGTGCCTCGGCACTCGCGTTCCCCGCCCCAATATATCGGCGGTCACCTGGATTTGGCCATCACAACCGGCACCGGCGCCGATACCAAGGGTGGGCGCCCCGATTATCTTTGATATGTGGGCGGCTAGTTCGCTCGGGACATACTCTAGGACCAAAGCACAAATACCGGCGTCATCAAGAGCCCGAGCGTCTAACACCAGGCGGCGAGCCGCATCTACCGACTTGCCCTGAACCTTATAGCCGCTCAGCTGATGGACGGCTTGGGGCGTCAACCCTATGTGTCCGACGACCGGGATACCGGCCGCCGTCACCCTGGCCACGCTCTCCGAAAGCTCGCGGCCACCCTCCATTTTCACGCCGCGGGCTTTCGTTTCCTTCAAAACACGCCCGGAGCTTTGCAACGCCTGCTCTGAGCCGACCTGATATGACATAAAGGGAAGATCGGTAATAAGCAACGGAGACTGACAGGCCCGAGCGGCCAAACGCGAATGATAGATCATCTCATCTAACGTGACGGCAAGGGTGTCGGTTTCACCCTGCACGGTCATGGCCAAAGAGTCTCCGACCAGGGCCAGGTCGACCCCGGCCGCCTGTGCTAGGCCGCCCGAGAAGTCATCCCAGACGGTCAGAGCGACTATCTTTTCGCCCGCGGCCTTCTTTTCCCTGAGCCCTTGCACCGTCATCTTGTTCATATCCATGACTGGATTATAAAGGGCACTCGGGCCGGAGACCAGAGCGGGAGACGAGCCGTTCTTTGGGAAAGTACTGTTCATGAAGGTGTGAGGGGGTGTTTTATTTGCTGGCGATAGAGACATTTGTCTATCTTTACATCGTTGGATTCATCGTGAGCACGGGCGTGGCTGTCGCGCTACTGATCGGTGCCGCCCGCCAAATCGCGAAATCCGAAAAAAGCCGATCGAAGACCATTCAGACAAACGGCAAAGGCAAGGAGATCCTGCGCAGCTGGTCCGATTCCGAGTGATCGTGGCCGGGGCCTGCAATCGCGGCGGCTTTGACTGAGCCGGAAACACACCCCTTGGTTTAACGCATATCTGTCTAAAGGTGTTATACCAAGGCGCTTCCTCCATAGGTAAGTTAAGGATAGCCATAACGGACCCTTAGGGAGATGATTTAATTGATGGCAGTAGAGACGTTTGTCTACCTCTATGTTGTCGGATTCGGTTTTTCGGTCTTTATCGGGGCCGGCTTACTGATCGCGGCGGCCCGGCATATCTCAAGGCAGTCGCTGGTGGATACTGAAGAACGGCGGGTGTCAGTCATGACCGACACCTCCACGATTCCCCAACTAGGTGAAGACACTTAACCGTTTCGGTTTAGCTTGCCCCTCCTCCATGTAACGGAAAACACCCTAAGTGACCGCTGTTGGGGCGTGCTTTAGCACGTAAAATGTAACTCAAGATGAGAAGCTTGACCGATAAAACCACAAAGGTAGCTGTTCTCGACAACAGCTATTTAGAGGCCACGGGCATCGATCGGATACTGCAAGGCGCAGACATCGACGTCGTAACCGAACACTTCATGGAAACAGGAATGATGTTGTCGCGGCTTGACGATGCTGACCTTAATGTCCTCTTGATCGACGCCAACTCTCTCAAGGACGAACTCGAAGAGTTCACGCGCTTCGTTAAGGCAAAGCTGCCAAAAACCTATATTGTTTGGCTCTCAGCGTGCGACGACGAACTCCTAGCCTTTGATGCCATAAACGCTCACGCCGACGGATGCGTCTCGAAACTCGACTTCGAAGCGATCATTGGCGCTGTTGAGGGGGCGGCTAGCGGGAAAATACTGTTTAGTAAAGAGCTGCTCCTCGACTTTTCGAGGCGGGCATCAGTCTTATTCTCTAGGTCCGGGCGGCAACTAGCTGGTCTTACAACGCGAGAGAGACAAGTATTGGAGCTGCTCAGAGTGGGCTCCAAGAACCGCGAAATAGCAGAAGAGCTTTTTATCTCCGTCGAAACAGTAAAGATACATGTCAAGAACGTCAGAAAGAAACTCGGCGTCGCATCGCGACGTCAGTTGCTCGACGGCATTCCTTCGCGAACGCGCTCCAACAGAAACCAGCCGACGAAGCAGTTGGTTTAGGGTTTTGGTGAACGAGATCGACGCCCACCCGGTGTCACCGCACGAAAACCAAACTATCGCACCCTTAATGCATACTGAAGGAGATCAATGAGATTGCGACTGCGCGAAAGACTGAGGGCGGTCAGAAAGAGGCTGCCCGAAAAGGAATATCGCTTTGCCCTCATGCTGTATGGGGCGGCCGTCGTGTTGGTGGGCGCCTTTGCGTTCCCGGCTATTCTAACTGCGTCCTCTAACCCGGCTTTTTGCAATGTATGCCATAGTATGACCCCTCAGATTGAGACCTGGAAGAAGTCCTCACACGCGCAGATCCCCTGCTACGGATGTCACGGTCCCAGGTCATACGCGAAACTCTTGTACGGAAAGATGTTCGTCGATATTAAGGGACCCTTTCAGGAACTGACCGGGCGCTTCGAACAGCCGATCAACGAACATAGTCATTTGAGCCAAGAACTCATACCAATGGAGCGGTGCGAGCGCTGCCACAATAACGAAAACCGCAAGTTCACGTTCTCCAAAGGTATCTATATGGAACACAACAAGCACAAGGCCGCCGGTATCAACTGCACAGTTTGCCATAATCGAGTGGTCCATAAGGGGGCTGAAAAATACGAACCTCTGAAAAGCTGGGACCCGGAATTCGAATACAGTGACTTTCTGACCATGAAGTATGGTTGCTTTCGCTGTCATAGCGCCAGTGCAGAAGGCCGTTCCGAAGAGACAATGGCGCACATTAAAAATGGAAAGAAACCGCCGCAAGCTTGCAAGACCTGCCATACAAAAGACTTCGATCTACCAGCGGGGCACAATCGCGAGATCTGGCGAAGGGCAACCGAACACGGCGCAAAAGCTAAAGAGGATATTGACAATTGCATGAACTGTCATAGCGAAACGGCCAGGTTCGCCAATGGAGCTGAGCCATGGTGTACGCTTTGTCACGATAAACCATTAGTCGAGAGCTTGATCGGACGGTCATGGGAAGTCGAGCCGGTTGAGGACACCGATGGTGCGAGCCACTAGATCTCGTTTCCTACTATTACTTTACGCCGGCTCAGCGGTCCTGCTCATCACGTTCGCCGGAGTCATTACAATGGGCGCGGCCGTGGGGCCGCGAATCTGCCTGGCGTGCCACGCCCAAGCCCAGACTATCGAGAGTTGGGGCCGATCGTCTCATGCCAATGTCACCTGCGCGGCTTGCCACATCGATCGAGGACTTCAAAGCTTTAGCAGGCTAGGACCGGGACACTTCTTAGCGATGGCGCCGGATAGTTCCAGCACCGGCGCCCTAGAGTTAGGACAAAGCTTGCTCCCGCCCGTCGCAGACGAAATGTGCCGTCAATGTCATTCGCCGGAGAAAAGACGCTTCACCGTTACGCGAGGGCTAAAGATGAATCACGAAAAGCACTTAGAGAACGACATAGCTTGTATAACCTGTCATAACCTGGTAGCGCATCCGCTCCAGAAGCCAGCTGACCCCACAGACGCCCGGATCGGTGAGCGAAGCGACGGGCTCAACATGATCCAAGGATGCTGGCGCTGCCACGGTCTCGAACCGGCCTTAAGAGACGACGAATTACTGGCCTCTCTGCCGGCGAGCGCCAATCCGCCGACCGAATGCAAGACCTGCCATGACAGTGACTGGGAACTTAAACCGACGACCGGCTCGATCAACCATTCAATCGAAAACGAGATCCCTTGGGGTTCCGGGACACTACGCCACGGCAAAGTGGCCAAGAAAGTTGATTTCAAGACCTGTTTCGGTTGCCATGACCGCCAGGACTGGTGCGCAAAGGAGTGCCATGGGGGGATAGCGATGCCCCACAACATACAAGAATATGGCGGCAGATTCGCGGCAGAAACCGAGAAGCCGTGGCGCGAGATTCACTTTATTGTGGCTGAGCAGACCAGTCGGGCGCCATGCGCGATGTGCCACGATTCCAAATGGAACAAAAAGAGAGACAGCGACTATTGCATGGCCTGTCATCACAAAAGTTTTTATGAGCGTTACCCGGACATCGGTAAGCCGTGGGTGGAGGCGGCCATGCGGTTTGTTGAAGAGGCGGGCGCGGATGAGTGCTGGTCTTGTCATCAACCGGAGTTTTGTACTACATGCCATTCGACCGGGCAGAAACCGCCGCCAGGGACGACCTTCACCGGCAAATGAGTATAGCGGCGGCGAGCAGCGAACTCAAGGTCGTAATCGTCGGCAGCAACCGCCTAGAGCTGGTCGGGATGCAGGCGCTGCTGGAAGATAGCAGTGAAAACACCGTTCACATGATCTTATGTGATGAGAACGCGCCACCGGATATCGACTCCTTTATCGAAAGAAATGTGATCTGCTTAGACTTCGACTCACCGGGCCTGGAGCCGGAACGAGTGACGCAGGCAGTGAAGGGTCGTTTTGCTGAGACAGCGGTCGTCTGGATGTCGCGGGATCAGACAGATCGCGGGAAATTCCTAGCCATACGCGCCGGGGCCGATGGCTTTGCGAATAAAGCAAGGGTCACGGACATTTCAGACGCGTTCTTAGCGGTGGCTGACGACGACTACCATTTCTCTCCTGATGTGCTGATGCGTTACATCAAGCATGTCCAGTTACTGGCGCCTCATCACCCCGGCCGTAGTCGATCCCTGAGCGCGCGGGAGAACGAGGTTTTAGATCAAGTGCAGTCCGGAGCTACCAACAAGCAGATCGCCATAGCGCTGAGTATAAGTGCGGAAACGGTCAAAGTTCATCTGCGTCATATACGCAAGGCTCTCGGGCTTAATAGCCGAGATTGCTGAGCTGTTGACCTGGTAGATCGGATTAGCTAGCGCTTTGACCCACGATCGAGGTCGGTGGTTTCGCTGCTTCCTCATCGAGGACCTTCTGCTCGGTAAAGGGTATCTGAGGCACCAGCTGCCGTTTGCTGAGCGCTCCATAAGTATTCCGGATGCTGCGAATATGGGCCTTGACGGTTTCAACGCTTATGCTGAGCTCTGTGGCGATCTGGTAGTTTGTCGCCCCCTCGCGCATCAACATGAATATCTGCCTCTCCTTGTTCGTTAGATTCTTGATATGCCGCCCGCTGGGCGGACAGAAGAGACCTATATCAAAAGCGAAATTCGCCAGCACTTTGGCGGAGAAGAAGACCCTGTCCGCGAGAATCGCGTCCAGCGCGTCGCCTATCATCTGAAAGTCGTCCTTCGGTACGCATCCAGCGGCGCCGGCCGTGACCGCATCGATCGTGTATTCGCGATCATCTGAAGGAGTTAGCCATAGAATCGGGATATCAAGCTTGCGACGGACAGCCCTGGTGAATGTGTCCATCTCC
This sequence comes from Actinomycetes bacterium, assembly GCA_030605305.1. Lineage (GTDB taxonomy): Bacteria > Actinomycetota > Aquicultoria > CAJVYJ01 > JAUVQD01 > DAOUYN01. Next base: position 6,744 of record JAUWIO010000007.1, on the reverse strand, counting down.
CGGTCATAAGAAACAACGTCGGCAAGAATGGCTTGCGGTTCCCAATCCTCGAGCTCCGCGATGATAGCTCGGCTGATCATCATGTCGTCTGAATAGACCTTGATAGTGCAGTCTGAAAGGATAGTCCGAAGGCCGATCAACTCAAGGGGGTTCTTATCGATAATAAAGAGTTTTGGATGATCCGAACGGTTGGTTTTTTTCTCCGTCACATGCACCGACCCCTTTTTCGACAATGCTCGCTTGACTACACTAAGATAACAGTTTCTCGGTAAGCGGTCAAAATACGACCGTGAACTGTCTTATACGGTAACCAAATGGTTACCTGAACGCCATACCTAGTTTGGTGGCTTACTCCTGCTTTAGGAGTTACTATATCAATGGCTTTCTAATATAATTAAGCCATGCGCAAACTAAGGCTTACACTCGCCGGAAAAGCAATTGTGGTCGTCTCGCTCTTTATTTTGGCGGCCATAAGTGTCGATGCGTATAAGTACTTGATCACCTCTGAGTTCATGGGTCAATCACAGCAATACGCCGAGCGGTATGAGCGCGCGCACAAGATCCAGATGATCCGCAGCGAGATGGACCACGCGATCAATCACGCGAAGTTGGCTCCCACATCAGAGGCCGAGCAGCTGCATCTCGCTGAAGAGCTTTCTCGAGCACACCGGCTCGCCAACGATATCCTTCGCGAGCCAAATCTGATACCCGAGGAAACGCGACGCTTGCGAAATCTGAGGTCATCGATTAAAAAATTGTTCTCGCCGTCGGTCTTGGGAGATATCGATCAAAACTATCGAAACGACTTACAGGCCACGTCAAGCTTGGCCAAGGATCTTTATGATCTAGAAGGACAGCAATTGGTTGCCATGAACGCGGCGCTCGAGACTGACATCGGGAGAATCAACGAGCTCATCCTGATCAGTTCGACGACCTTGATCGTGTTGGCGCTCGGACTCGGTTTTTGGTTGACGCGCATGGTCTCGGGGCGGATCAAGCAGATCACGCACTCTGCCCGGAATATGCTAAAGAACCAGGGCGACGTCATTGATATCGATGTCACAGGGGATGATGAAGTCGGCGAGTTGGCAAGAGTCTTGACCAGCAGTTTTCGGGCGGTCAGCGATGCGCGCCGCAATGTAGGACGCAGCGAAAGCGAACGCAGCGGTGCCCTGAACAGCCTGGCGATTGTGCGAGCGACCATCAACGACGTGACCCATTCAACCGCTGACGACATCGCCGCCGTCACCTTGGCGCGGCTTGAATCCATCCCGGAGGTGCAATACGCCATCGGCTTCATCTTCAATAACAAGCACGATTATGATCTTGTCATCGGCGGCTCCCTCGCCTTGGACCTCGACTCCAGCCCCGCAAAGACACTGGGTCGGCGGGATATTGGGGAATACGCCATACGAAGCGGAATAAAATTCGAATCACCACATGCAAGAGGCAAGCTCCCGGACTGGGCGGACAGCGAGGGCTTCCCTACTATCGACCACTTGGCGCTCATACCGCTCGGCCACGGGCCTAAGTCGCACGGACTCCTGATGCTCGGGTGCCGTCGAACGTTGGCGGATGAGCACTTAGCTGTGGTGGAAACCTCGGCCTTCGCCTTGGACTTCGCTTTGCGAGAGGTACAGAGTGAGCAGACCATCGAGTCCATTCGGTCACTGTTGACCCTTTTCGACACCGTAACAGAACTGCCCCTTGAAGAGCTCCGACTAGACAACAAGCTTAAGCCCGTTCTGAAGAGAGTGGCCAGGCTCATGGGCATGAGCAGCATTGCCATCTTTCTCTCTCCTGCCGGCAAGCCCGTCCTGAAGAATTATTGGAATGAAGGGCGGCGTCAGGATGCACACGCGGATGAATGGGGCCTGCTGGCACAGAACGTGATCAGCGCCGCTAAGACCTTGGACATCAGTGATCTGTCGACATCTCCCTTCTTGGCAGCCGCGGACGTGAGAATGTCGACGCGAGCCGTGCTGGCGACCCCGATGATCATCAATAATGAGGTCCTCGGAGCCCTCCAACTGCACAGCGAAGAAGCGCGGACCTTCAGCGATGCCGACAAGCGGCTCGTCGAAGTCCTGGCAGAGCGGCTCGCCTTCGCGCTTGTTAAGGAAACGATGCTAGGAAAGCTAAACGTCTTCTCCACCCAACAAAGAGACCTGCTCGCTTCTTTGCCGGGCCCGGTTATCCTGATCGATCCGGTCGGCGTGATCATCGCGACAAGTGGCGGAGCCCGCAAGGTGCTTGAGGCTGGCGATACGGACATTGGCGAGATGACCATCAGTGACGTGCTGACCCCGGAAAGTGCCAAGCGATTGTTTGAGGTGATCGAGAAGAAAAGAGACTCAAGCACAACGCTGACCTTGACATTTCAGTCCTCAGAGACAGTCAGGGAGTTGATAATGGAAGTTCATACGGTCATGGATGGCAATAAGTTTATGGGCGTTAGATTAGTCGGACAGATTCAAGGGTCGGCCATGGCGACCGCACCGGCCACAGACACAGCTGACAGCTGATCCGCGTCGCAGATTTCAATCGCAACACGCTTGTTGCGCCGGACTTACTTGTGATATTCTTCTCAAGCGGTAGTTTATACAACTAGCATAGTGAGGTTATGGCTAATTTTCTCATGGTGACCAACAATAACCTCGAAAGCATCGCCGTCGGCGAGCTTGTCGAGAGTTTTGGCCACAAATTAACACGGCTAACGAGCGGGGATATTGAAAGCAACCGCTCGATTTACTCGACCTCTGCACTCGGTATCGTAGATTTCGACGATGCGGGAAGCGAGGCAGCTGAAGTAACCGGTTTCCTCCGGGGACTCGGTCAAGACATCCCTGTCGTCTGGCTGACAAAACGGGCCGGGGACGAAAAAGTCCACTATGCTTCGATGGCCAGTGGCGCGAGCGGGTGTCTTTCAAAGGCCGATGTAGATACACTGGTAGATTCTCTGGAACGCGCCGCCGATGGCGAACCGCTCTACACGAAGAAGATGTTAATGTCCTTCATCCGCAGTGTCGCCCCCTTGACCCCGATAATCACAACGCCGCTCACCGAACGTGAGCAGGAGATTCTCGAAATGCTCCAGCGGGGTGCGACGAATCGGGAGATAGCCAAACAACTCGACCTGAGCGTCGAAACTATCAAGCACGGCGTCTCCGACCTGAAGGATATCTTACGCCTGCGGCATCGACGTCAATTCTCTATGGGCGTCAGCTCTGTAGCGGTGCAGCCCACCGGACGACGACTAGACTAACTAGACTTCCCGGTCCGTCCTAGCTTTCGGCCGGGCGCAGCTTTCCGGGCAAGTCGCTCAACTTTGGCTTTCTGGTCCGTTGAGGTTTCTCCTGCTCGCCAGACGAGGGTGGCTGTGGATCATCGGTCTCACCATCGAGCAACCTTGTCAATTCCTGGCGCTCCAGAGACTCCTTGGCGAGAAGCTCCGTCACGATACGTTCCAGCGTTGCTTTCTTCTCTACCAGAATAACCCTATCTTTTTCGATCCCCTCGTCGATAATGCGGCGGATCTCTTTATCGATCTCGAATGCGATCTCGGGGCTATAGTCCGGATTGTGGGCAAAATCTCGGCCTAAAAAGACTTCTTGCTGCTTTTGACCGAGCGTGAGAGGCCCGATGGCCTCACTCATTCCCCACTCGCAGACCATTCGCCGCGCCAATTTTGTGGCCCGCTCAAGATCGTCCTGCGCTCCAGTGGTGACATCGCCGATGAAGACTTCCTCGGCCACCCGGCCGCCCAACAACATCGCGACTTCATCAAGAAGCTCGGACTTGGCCCGGTACATGCGGTCTTCACCGGGAAGGATCAGAGTATACCCACCGGCCCGTCCGCGCGGGATGATCGACACCTTGTGGACCGGGTCCTTAATCGATGGAAGCATGTGCGCTACCACGGCATGGACCGCCTCATGATAGGCTGTCAGCTTTTTCTCCTTATCGGAAATAAGGCGAGATTTACGCTCGGGGCCGACCATGACCCTCTCGGTCGCCTCTTCCAGCTCGGCCATGTCTATGACCTTCTTGTTATGCCTGGCAGCCAAAATAGCCGCTTCATTGACGACATTTGCTAGATCCGCGCCGGTAAACCCGGAGGTACGCCGAGCTAAAACCTCGAGATCGACACCCTTGGCCAGTGGTTTGCCGCGTGTGTGGACGCGGATGATCTCTTTGCGTCCCGGCAGGTCCGGCGGGGGAACCATGATCTGACGATCAAAGCGCCCGGGGCGTAAAAGCGCCGGATCGAGAATGTCGGGACGGTTGGTCGCCGCTATCAGAATGACATTATCCTTCACGTCGAAACCATCCATCTCGACTAGGAGCTGGTTGAGGGTCTGTTCCCTTTCATCGTGACCGCCCCCGAGGCCCGCGCCCCGGTGCCGCCCGACAGCATCGATCTCGTCCATGAAGATAATCGAGGGAGAGTTCGCCTTAGCCTGTTCAAAGAGGTCGCGAACCCGCGACGCGCCTACGCCGACGAACATCTCGACGAAATCAGAGCCACTGATAGTGTAAAACGGCACTCCGGCCTCGCCGGCGACCGCCCGGGCCAGCAAAGTCTTGCCTGATCCCGGTGGACCAAACAGGAGTACTCCTTTAGGTATCTTGGCCCCAAGGGACTGGAATTTAATCGGGTTGGACAGGAATTCCTGGATCTCATGGAGCTCCTCGACCGCCTCTTCAACGCCGGCCACGTCCTTGAAAGTGACCCTGGGCTGATCCTTAGATACTTTTTTGGCGCGACTCTTCCCAAAGCTCATGACTTTGTTGCCCCCGCCCTGCATCTGCTGGAGCATAAACATCCATAAGACGAATATCAGCACGAACGGCAGGAAGCTCAGGACGATTCCGATCCAATCGTTTCGGTTTTGCGGATCTATAGTGAGCTGCACCTTATTTTTTTGCAGCAAGAGCGCGTAATCGAAGTTTTCCGGAAAATTGGTCTCGAACTCGACCCCGCCCTTCGTGGTCCCTGTGAGGATCCTCGAGCGTTCCTTCGCGACGACCTTTTTCACCTTGCCGTCTCGAACGTCTTGAACGAATTGATCGAAACGAACCGATTTCGGCTTCTCGGCTGTACCTAGATAGGACTGGGCGATGAAAAATACAAGTATAATGAGCACCAAGTAGAATCCGGCACTCTTGAAAATTCTCTGCAAACTAGTGGTCTCCTTTTAAGTCAAGTAGTGGAAAGAGTAACATAATAGATACCCCGCGACCAGGTTACGGAAGCTCGGTTTGGAGTACCCCTTCCTTGAGAGTAGCCACGTAAGACAGGTTCCGATACCGCTCGTTCAAGTCCAGTCCGTAACCGACGACAAACTCGTCCGGTATCTCAAAACCTTGGTACTTTGGTGTCAGCCTCACTTTTTGCTTCCCCTTCTTCACCAACAAGGCGCAGACCTCGATAGAACGGGGCTGCCGCGTACGCAAGTTCTTGATCAAATAATTAAGTGTTAAGCCCGTATCGAGGATATCCTCGACGATCAACACATCGCGCTCCCGGATATCTTGATCCAGGTCTTTCAGTATCCGAACGACTCCGGAACTCCTGGTCGTCGAGCCGTAACTGGAGACTGCCATAAAATCTATCTCCAGCGGTCCATCCATCGCCCGCACTAAATCGGCAATGAAAAGGATGGCCCCGCGCAACACCCCCACCAATAGAGGCTGTCGTCCCGCGTAGTCCGCGGATACCTCCGCTCCCAGCTCTCGGACCCGAGCTTGAATCACTTCCTCGGTCAGAATCGTCTTGTCTATATTCCCGTCCATCCCCCGCTCCTAACTTTCTCCGGCCGTGTCGCCCATTATCGCAAAGACCGCTACCCGCTCAGTCCGGCCCGTTACTCTTACTCTCTCGTCGATCCGTCCACCCACGGCTATCACGCCGAGGCCATCGACATACACAGGTACGGTCGGCCGCAGCCGCCGCGGCACCTTAGTGTCGATCAAAAAGTCGTGCACCTTCTTGCTCCCGCCCAGGCCTAGCGGGCTAAAGTCGTCCCCGGCCCGCACGCTCCGCACAGTCACCGGCCAATCGCTCCCGCCGGCGTCCGCGCAGATGACGTCATCGCCTTCACTACCGAACGCGGTTCCCATCTGAAGCCGGCCGTCATCGTCGACGACCCCGACATCGTCGGTGGGCCGCACCTCGACCCGGCATCGCTTATCAGCGACCCTGACAGTCTTCCCAGGCTCGATCGAAGTCTCTATCATAGGCGAGTGGGCGAGATAGAACACCAACCGACCACCCTCTCTTAGTACCTGGGTCTCCCCGGGAAGTGAGTGCGCCCGTCCATCGCCCTGTACCATATCTTCCCAGACGGTCTTGATGTGGTTCGAATCGAGAGCCTCGACGGGCGCCCCCATAGACATGACCGCCCGGCGAAGGACCCGCCGCCCGATCACTCGATCCAGCTCGGCTAATTCCCCCATATTAAAAGACACCTCTTGCGGTCGGGCACGCGCCATTCGTAAGTAAACGGCCTCGACTAGACGTTCAATATATTGTTCGTCCTCCCTAAGAAGTTCAGCAGTATTAATAAGACGCTCGATAACGCGCGGGTTGTAATCCGCCAATCGGGGCAGTAGATCATGCCGGACCTGATTGCGAAAATACTTTCTATCGGTGTTGGAGGGATCTTGCAAGAAAACGAGGCCCGCCGCTTCCAGAAAGGCCATGATGTCTTGACGACGCGCCGCAATAAGGGGCCGGATTAT
>JAUWIO010000281.1 GCA_030605305.1 Actinomycetes bacterium | reverse complement strand
TAAAAGTCGTTCCTTGCCTTCGACGACTATCGTCTCTTCCAGTGTGCGGCTCTGACCGGTCCTGATCGTCTCGGCGTCACTTTTCATGATCTCTTCAGCCACACCTCGTGCGAGCAGGTCCGCAGCTGTTTTTCCCAGCGCGTCCGCCGCGTTCACGCCGAGGATCTCGGCAGCGGCGGGGTTCAGCATCACATACCTGCCCGCCGTGTCTTTGACAGTGACGCCGTTCTTGGTCTGTCCGACGATCGTTTTAAGTAATTCGATAGTCGGCTCTGAAAGGCCTACTATTTTTCGCTCTGTCATCGGCTCCCTTGGCTCTCAAACTAACCCAGTACACTTAAATATCCCCAAAGATCATTAAGCCGCCCGGCGCACCCTCGCGTGCGGTACACCCTGCTCCTCCGGCGCGTCATCCGCCAGGAGTTCCATTTGGCGCCCATATCGGTCGATCAGAGGATTTGTACTTATCCCGTGCGCGAACACACTCATCAGGACAGTCACCGACATCACGAGTTGTATCCGGGCCAATCCGGCGAGTTCCGGGGCCTGCTCGACCACGAGCAAAGCCAGGACGATGGAGGCGAGGCCGCGGGGGCCGAACCAGCCCAGGAATAGGATGGTGCTGCGCTGAAGTTTCGCGCCGACGAGCGAGATCGCCACGGGCACCATGCGGATTACAGTCAGGCTCAATACTGCGTAGAGAACGGTGGCCGCGTCTATGGACGATAGCAGCGATGCAGTCAGCGCTCCGAAGATGAAAAAGACTCCCAGGTCGATCACTTGGCCCTCGGCCTCGATGAAGCCGACAAGGTCTTGCGATACGCGTTTGAGTACCCAAGCGACGGTCAATCCGCCGGTGAAAGCAGCGATAAAGCCGCTTCCACCAAAAAGGTCGGCAATAAAGAATGCGGTCAGGGCCAGCACTGGAAAGGCGAGGCTCCGATATGTTTCCGTCATCCAAGACCGCGCTGTCGCCCACCTGATGGCGCGTCCGCCTATTTGGCCGACCCCTAGTCCGACAAGGATGCCAAAACCGATCTCCGCGGCGAATGTCAGCCAAATATCTGAGGCGTGCAGGGTAGTCGACACTTCCGCCGCGGTCACGAAGATCAAAAGGAACGGTACCGCGATACCATCGTTGAGCCCGGCTTCGAGATTGAGCGTCTGACTGATGCGGACCGGGATCTTGGCGCTGCTGACCACTCTTTTTCCTAGGCCCGCATCGGTCGGAGCCAGGACCGTGGCGAGAATAGCCGCCTCCCACAATGGCAGGTCCGTAAATAATAGGAGGGCGGTCGCGGCCCCTAAGGCGATGGTCAGCGGGAGGCCGATAGCCAGCATGCGGGCGGGTAGGGCATTCCCCTTCAGGGAACTGAGGCGCATCCGGGCCGCATCATTGAAGAGGATCAGCGCCAGCGCGACTTCGCCGAGAGCCAGGAGTACCTCGTGGTCCATCTCGATGTTCGTCAACCCGAAGCCCGGGGCGCTGAGGATGAGGCCGGCAAAGACGAAGACCATCGCTGAAGAGACCAGGGTCCGGTGTAGCCGCTTTGCGACTAAACCGTAGACAAAGATGATTATTAGAAAAACGATTATAGGAACCAGGTCTTAACCTCCATTGCGCATCGGTCTTCTGTCGCGTTCCGGGTTGGTATCGTTTCTCTCCTCCGATGAGACAAGAATCTCATCAAACGGAGCAAAAAAGTTCATTCTCATGGTCACGGTGAAGCCACCGTCACCATCAT
>JAUWIO010000055.1 GCA_030605305.1 Actinomycetes bacterium | reverse complement strand
CATAGTCATAACATCACCTGGGAGTGGACCGCCGATCCGGATGACGAAACCCCGGAGCTGGCTCGCTGGGTCATCTGGAGGGATCGAATGCCCCAGAGCGGTAGTGGCTGGGCTGCTGACCCCGGTTGGCGGGCCTCGATCCTGGGCCATGAGGATTCGTATATAGGCGCCGGTCTCGTGACCGACTACAACTATCGTTATTACATATATCCCGTCGACCGCGCCGGTAATGTCGGACCGAGCCACACCAAGGCTACGTCGGGGTTTATACTCTCGGCAACAGATACCATAGGCCCGAACTCGGTCTCGTCAATCAATGCGGAAGCGGTTAGCTGGAAATCGGTCGAGTTGACCTGGGACCAGACTTCCGACAATGCCGGCGGGAGCGGTGTGGCCGGCTATGATTGGTGGGCGATGGATGATGAGCCTGCCTGGACATGGACATCTATCGGTATCAGTACCGATACGGTAAACGATCCCGCGACCTACCTCGATTACGGTCTCAAACCTGGTCGTACGTACTACTACGCGGTCAGACCCTTTGATGTCGAAGGTAATTTCGGTGGCTGGTACGAAGACCCGTTCACGAACGATTTCGTGACCACCCCGATGAGATGATCTGATGTGTAAATTGATTAACAGACTAAAAGGACAAAGCGGCCATACGCTCGTCGAGATGGTGATCATTGTCTCGGTCTTTGCTGTCGTCATCGGGGCCGCCGTCAGTTTGACGCAGATGGCTTACTGGATGAACAGGCAGGCCCAGGATGGTTTCGAAGCGCAAAATGAAGGTAGGCGCGTTCTAAGCGAGATGGTCCGGTACTTGAGACCGGGCGAGAACATCAACTCGGACGACGTGCCGATAATCCACGCTACGAGCGACGGCAAGGTCATCGACATGCGAATCGACACCGATAAAGATTTAGTTCCGGAGATCGCCCGCCTTGAGCTTGACGAAGACACCGAACGCATACTTCTGTGGCTGGACTTCAAAGATGAAAACGGTCTATACGCGTATGAGGTCGCCGACGCCGCGTACACGGCGACTTATGGGTCGGGGACCGCGGGCGACCCCACTGATACCGGACTTGGGGGCAGCCCGTGGGACGAGCAACGCGAGATAGCCCACAAGATCGTCAATGCGGCGCCCGGCGGCACTTGGGACGCCCAGACCCCGGTCACTGACCCCGGCGACGATTTCAGGCTCTTTACGTTCTACGCGGAAGATTTCGATGCGCCGATTGACACGGTTAACTTGGACAATTGGCAGAATTACGTCAAAGGCGTGAAGATATATATCTGGAGCGATATCCAGCCGGCGGAGATACCGTCGCCATTCGGGCTCGTGACCAATGTCCATCTACGCAACGTCCAAGGTGAGTGAGGTGAGATGATGAAGCAAGTGTTGAGAAACGAGGGTGGCGTCGCTCTCATCACGGCCCTGATGACCTTGGCTGTAGTCTCCCTGCTGGGCGCGGCGGCTTTGACTATCGCCGGCGGGACGATCAACCAGACAACGTGGGACCGTTCCAGCAACCAAGCCTTCGCTATCGCCGAAGCCGGGTTCGATCAGGCGGTGGCCCGGATACGTAACGAGAATTTAGAAGCGAGCTTCACGGCCCAGCTCCTCAATGGCGAGGCGGAGGTGACGATCACGCAGATAAACATGATGATGTATAGGGTCAGATCGGTCGGGGCCCAGCCCAGTTTGGCCTCGCCCAAAGCTCGGCGGGCCATTCAAGCCGTCATCATCCACCTTGATCCCAAGGATATCTTCTTTGCCGATTCGGCCCAGGGGACTCTTTTGGGAAGTACGACTTTTGATGGCCCACTCTACGTTCGTGATGAGCTCAGGGCCAGCGGTAACTCGGTCTTTACGACCGGCCCGTTCTTTGTAAAAGACGATCCGGCCACGCTCAATCCGACCGGAGACCTGACTTTGGAAGGTAGTGACCAGATGGGAACGGTCGCTGAACCCGTCTACCTCTTTGTGGCCGGCTCTTATGACCCCAACTTCAGCGGTCTTCATGCTGAAGAAGTCTTTTCCGTTGTCCCCGATCTAACTATGCCGATCATCAACATCGATGCTATGCCTGGCGAGCGGGCCTCGGCGGACCTGGTCCTCGATGATGACGGCATCACCAACGGAACATTTGTCTGGCCGCCGTACAGCGGCAATGGGCCGATGCCGACGGGCGTGGTTTTTGATCAAAGCACACCAGATTTGACCACGGGGACAGTGGGAGACGGTTACCTGAAGTGGACGAAGGCCACAAAGACGTTGGTGATCGACGGTAAAGTCTTTATCGACGGAAATGTCACCTTTGACGTTATGGCGTCAAGTATTACCTACGAGGGCCAGGGGACTATTGTCGCGAACGGTAACATCGCGATTCGTTCGGAATTTATGCCGGCCGATCCGGCCAGCGATTGGCCGGAAACGGACGCGATCGGCTTGGTCACTCCCTACGAGATAGACATGACCGCCAAGCCGGGCGATGATATATATGCCTTCACCTACGCCTACGAAAAAATAACTTTCGATAAACCCTTTAACTTCTACGGCAACGCCACCTCGCAGGCATTGGTGACGATAAGCAACCCGCGCATAACGGTGCAGATGAATGTCGATAAGGATGACATGCCCCCTGGCATGCCGGAGATGGATGCCTTTACCACCGTGACAGGGTGGAAAGAGGTCCAGCCGTAGTGGCGATCGCGGGGCCGTGATATAATCGCCCCGCTCAAACCGTAGTCAATGGATGCAGTCTTGATAATACTAGTGATCGTTTTCGGTCTCTTGATCGGCAGTTTTCTCAATGTCGTCATCTATCGGGTGCCGCGCAAGGAGTCGATCGTCTTGCCGGCCTCGCATTGTCCCCGCTGCGATCACGAGCTGGCCGCGCGGGACAATATACCGGTTGTCAGCTATCTGATACAGCGCGGCCAATGCCGCTATTGCGGGGAGCCTATCTCTATCCAGTACCCTGTCGTGGAGGCGGCTACGGCGCTGCTAGGGTTGATCGCCTACCTCACCTATGGGCTGCCCCTGGAATTCGCTTTGGCAGTTTTCTTTCTTCTGGTGCTCCTGACTGTAAGTGTCATCGATATCCATCACAAGATAATCCCGAATGTCATCGTCATCCCGGCTATCGTCATTGCGGCCGTCAGCCTGCTGGGACTGCCGCTCGCAAACCTGGCGACGCCGGCCTTGGTCGGGGCTTCCGGGTGGCTCAATCCCGCCATCGGCTTCTTGATCGGCGGCGGCCTTCTCTTTCTTTTGGCCGTACTATGGCCGAACGGGATGGGTGGCGGAGATATCAAGCTGGCCGCCCTGATGGGGCTCTTTTTGGGGCCGTACGTTATCATCGCTTTGTTCCTGGGGTTCTTCTTCGGTTCTGTCGGCGGCGTGGCCGCGATGGGGGTCTTAGGCAAGGGGCGCAAGGACCAGATTCCTTTTGGTCCGTATCTGGCCGCTGGAGCGGTGCTGACCCTCTACGCCGGCCTACCGGTCGCCCAGTGGTACCTGCGGATATCCGGTTTTGCGTAGAGGCGGTTTAAACAAAGTGGAATCGTTAAAGTATTATTCCCTATGGTCGATATTGTTTGATAGCAGATTATGCTATACTGTTGGCCGTCAGGCTGCCGGAGAGTGCAGTGGCCCGAGCTGAAGTAGAAGTCGTAGCAATGATTGTAGAAGTAGAAGTCGCAATAGCGGAGGCACGAATTGGCTGCTTTCTCATTAGGTAGAAGTCTGGCGCCTATCGGCCTGGACATCGGCACGAACCTCTTTAGGGCTGTTCAGCTTACCCCTGGTTCCGACAAACCCGTTCTTCAGAAGTACGGTTCAATAAAAGTCCCGGTCGGCGCGGTCGTCGAAGGCGAAATCGTCGATGTCGAAGCGGCTGCCTATGCTCTATCTCACCTATGGCGTTCAGCGGGCTTTGGTTCAGCCAAGGATGTGACGATCGGCGTGGCCAGTCAGCGGGTCGTCGTGCGGCTTGTCACCCTGCCGTATATGGACCAGGCCGAGCTTTCGGGCGCTATCCAGTTCCAAGCACAAGACTTCATCCCTATACCGGTCGAGGACGCTATCATAGACGCGCAGATAATCCGTGAGGTCCTGGGCGTCAACGAAGAGCGGATGATGGAAGTGTTGTTGGTGGCGGCGCAGCGAGACATGATAAGCAACACGGTCGCCGCTGTGGAGCAAGCCGGGCTGCGCCCGCAGATCATCGATCTTTCGACCTTTGCGTTCGTCCGCTCGCTTATTCCGGAAGGCCAGTTCACGCTCCCGGACGCCGATGAAGAAGGAGAAGGCGGTTCGGCGGTAGGACTAATAAATATCAGCGCCGGTTTGACGAATATCGTCGTTGTCGAGGAAGGGACCCCTCGGTTTGCCCGCGTTACGCCGTTGGCCGGTAACGACTTGACTCAATCTATGGCAGATTCCCTTGGTCTGACTTTTGAGGAAGCCGAAGAGCTGAAGATAAAAGTCGGCCTGGCGCCCCTTGACGGCGCACCTGAGCCGCTTCCAGAAGATCTGCCGGAAGAGCTCGTGCCCCATGCGGACGCGGCCCGGAACATCTTGGAGAATCAAATAAACCACTTCATCGCCGAGATACGCCGCTCGCTGGATTATTATCTGACCCAGGCGACCGAAGTGCGCAATATCAATCGTCTTATGTTGAGCGGGGCGGGTTCGCAGCTGAAGAACTTCCCTGCCTACCTTGAGCGCGGCTTACAGGCCAAAGTCGAACTTGGGCAGCCATTGGCTGCCGTTAATGTCGCTTCGGGATTGACCGACGGTGTGGCCGATGATGAGATGTCCCTGGCCATCGGCATCGGTCTGGCGTTGCGAGGCTTTGAGTCGTGAACCGCATCAATATAAACCTCCTTCCCGCAGAGATAATCGAGAAGAGGAAGGCCGAAAAGGTCATCTCCGTGATGATCATCGGAGCGGCGTCGCTCTTTGGCGTTGTGGTTCTTGTTTTCTTTTATGTATTCCGCCTCGTCGGCGCCGAGGGCGATACGCTCGATGACTTGAAGGTCGAGAACATGAGATACGAAACTGAGATCGCTAAGATCGCCGACTTCGAGAGCAACAAGATCTTTGTCGAGGAGCGGCTCGCGTTGATCAATAAGATAGCGAGCGAGAAGTATAGTTTCTCAAAGTGGCTTAATAATGTAAGCCTTTTGATCCCAAATGAAGTCTGGCTTGACACTATCGATATTACCGGAGAAGGTAACGTGAGCTTTTCAGGTACCGCTTTTGCCGGTGTTGATAGTCGGCAACTCGGTCAGAAAACTGTGGCTAAGTGGCTGGTGCGACTCTCGGAGCTCGAAGACGTGACCGACGTGTGGCTCGAATCGACCGATAGGTCGGCGGGGGCTCGGCGTGAGCCGACACCGGAAGATCCGTTGACCGAAGAAGAACTGCAGGAACGCGATCAAATGAAATTCAAGGCGAAAGCGCTGATCTGGCCGCTATCGCCGGAAGCCGAGGGTACTGCCCCGCCTAACGAGGGAGGGAGCACTTAAGTGCCGCTAAAATTGTCACCGCGCGATTCGATGATCGCGATCGGGGTCGGAGCCGTGGTAGTGCTGGTCCTCTTTCTTGCCTTCGTTTTTCGTCCGAAATTGACCGAGCTGGCCCAAGTCAAGGTCGAGCAGATCGTCGAAGCGGATAAGCTGGAGAAGAATAAGATGAAGCTGCGGCGCCTTGACGCGATCCGCCGCGAGGCTGCCGACATCGAGGTCCAGCGTATCGCGCTGGCCAGGCGCATGCCAAAAGACGCTGAGTTGCCGTCGTTCATTATTGATCTGCAGAGATTGGCCAACGACGCGGATATGGATTTGCGGAATCTTACGCTCAGTGAGCCGGAAAAGCAGGGCGATTTCAGTTCCATATCATTTCAGATACGGGCCGACGCCAGCTTTTATACTATTGTCGACTTCCTCTATCGGGTTGAAGAGATGAGGCGTGAGGTCATCATCGACGGATTGAGTCTAGCCCCCGGTGACTACCCGATGTTGGACGCGAACATCACGGGCCGGACATTTATAGTTAGCGAAAAAGAAGCCCCTGCCGCTCCACCCAACAATGGGTCGGGAGCAGCCGATGGCGGGACTCCCGCGCAAGCGGGCGGGCGGAACCCGGCGACCCCCT
>JAUWIO010000160.1 GCA_030605305.1 Actinomycetes bacterium | reverse complement strand
TGTTTTGGTCCTGATCCGCGGCGCGCTTATCCCTTTCCTGTATGCCGCTATCATCGTTTATCTGGCCCGGCCGTTCGTCGAGATGCTCGTAAAGCGGCGGACCCCGCGGATGCTGGCCGTGCTGGTCGCCTACCTGGTTGTCTTTTCCCTGATCACTTTGCTGATGCTTTTTGTGGTCCCGGTCCTGGTTCAGCAGGTCAATGAATTGATCAGCCTCTTTCCCCAGGCCCTGGAGTTGGCCGAGGAGCAGTTCTCGGAGCTCCGGTTCAGGTTTCCAAAGGAGCTGGACGCGGTTATCTCCCAGGCCCAGGAACAGGTTGGGGGCGTGGCCCTGAGTCTGGCGGCGAACATCCCGGCCTCGGCGGTCGGGTTCTTTGGGGGCATTTTCAACATCGTGATCGCTTGGTTGCTGGCATTCTATATTCTCAAAGATGCCCCGGCGATCAACGAAACGATAATGGAGCTGTTGCCGGAACGCTATCGCGACAACGTCGCCCATATCTTTAATGAAGTTAATTCCGCTGTCGGCGGTTACTTGCGCGGTCAGGTCATCATCGCCCTGGCAGTGGGCGTGATGATCACGGTCTGGCTCCTTATTCTCGGGGTGGAATTCGCGTTTCTTCTAGGACTGCTCTCGGGCGTTTTGAATATCGTTCCCTACCTTGGAGCCATAGTGGGCGGCGGCGCCGCGGCCATCGTCGCGCTCTACGACTCTCCCCAGCAAGCCATACTCGTTATAATCGGCATCGCAATCATCCAGCAGGTAGATGCGTTGGTCATCTCGCCGTTCGTGATGCGCCATACGGTCAATCTCCATCCAACCGTTATTGTCTTTGCGCTCTTGATGGGAGTGACGCTCATCGGGTTTGTCGGGCTTCTTTTCGCCATCCCCATCGCGGCGGCGCTCAAGGCGATCCTGCTCCACTTT
This sequence comes from Actinomycetes bacterium, assembly GCA_030605305.1. Lineage (GTDB taxonomy): Bacteria > Actinomycetota > Aquicultoria > CAJVYJ01 > JAUVQD01 > DAOUYN01. The sequence goes on along the minus strand of JAUWIO010000160.1, from coordinate 2,386 downwards.
GTGTTCAATAAGCCTGTCGAGATCGCGGAAGAAACCCAGGGAGAGTCTGTTTAAATGAAAAGTGCCGATATCCGAAGACAGTTTCTCGAGTTCTTTGCCGAGCGCGGCCATCAGGTCGTGCCGAGCGCTTCACTTGTGCCGGCCGATCCTACCATGCTTATGACGGGGGCCGGGATGGTGCCCTTCAAGCCCATTTTTCTAGGTAAAACCAAGGTTGATTACTCGCGGGCAACGAGTGTCCAAAAGTGTGTGCGCACCACTGATATCGAATTGATCGGGCGGACGAAGCGGCATCTCTCTTTCTTTGAGATGCTCGGGAACTTCTCCTTTGGCGACTACTATAAAAAAGAAGCGATCGCCTGGGCTTGGGAGCTGCTGACGGATGTCTACGGGATCGACGCCGAACGCTTGTGGGTGACGATCTTCGAGTCTGATGATGAAGCGGCGGATATCTGGCAAAACGAGGTCGGCCTCGATGCCGAGCGCATTGTCCGCCTTGGCGCCAACGACAATTTTTGGGCGGCCGGACCGACCGGACCCTGCGGTCCGTCTTCCGAGATACTCTACGACCAAGGCGAAAGTTTAGGCTGCGATAGACCGGATTGTGCGCCGGGTTGCGACTGCGACCGCTACCTCGAACTATGGAATTTGGTCTTTATGCAGTCCAATCGCGACGAGGCCGGCGAGCTGAGCCCGCTTCCACGCAAGAACATCGACACCGGTATGGGCCTTGAGCGTATAACGTCCGTGCTGCAGGGTGTGACCAGCAACTTCGAAACCGACTTGCTCAAACCCCTTATAGATCACGTCGCCAAGGTCAGCACTAAGACCTATGGCTCAGACGCTAAGACGGATATCTCTTTGCGGATAATCGCCGACCACGCGCGGGCATTGACCTTTATGATCGGCGACGGCATCCTCCCCGGCAATGACGGCCGCGGCTATATCTTGCGGCGCCTGCTGCGTCGGGCGGTCCGGCATGCGCGGTTACTGGGGATAAAGGAGAGCTTTTTGCCGCCCCTTATCGATACGGCGGTCGGATTGATCGGCGATGACTACAGCGAAACCCGCGACAACGCCGACTACATTAAAACTGTTGCCGGTCGCGAGGAAGAGCGGTTTCAAGAGACTCTCAAGCAGGGTCTCTTGATCTTAAATGACTTTCTGGCCGAGGCGAAGGAGTCCAGCCTAAAGGAGTTGCCGGGCGAGGCAGTTTTCAAGTTATATGACACATACGGTTTTCCGCTCGAGTTGACCGAGGAGATCGCGATCGAATCCGGCTTGTCTGTCGACCGCGGTGTTTTCGCCTCGCTCATGGAGGAGCAGCGGAGCCGGGCGCGCGAGCAATCGGGGTCCGGACACAAGGAGATCTTTGTCAACAATCTCTATCACGACGTTAAAGAGGAGGTCGGCGCCAGCCGCTTCGTCGGGTACGAAAAGGGTGAAGTGCAGGCAAAAGTCGTCGCCTTGGCTGATGGGGACCGGATGATGACGTCCGCGTCGGCGGGGGACGAGATAGAGATCATTTTAGATGAGACACCATTCTATGCTGAGAAGGGCGGGCAGCTTGGGGACAGGGGCGAGATACGCACGGAGACAGCGACGTTCGTCGTCTCCGATACGATCGCTCCCGTTGCCGATCTGGTCGTTCATAGGGGCAAGGTGACCGAAGGCCGCCTGGAACTTGGCGAAACCGCTCGGGCGACTATCGATCTGCGCCGGCGTCGGGCTATCGCTCGTAACCACACCACCACGCATCTGCTCCACTGGGCCTTGCGGGCCGTGCTCGGGAGCCATGTTAAGCAGGCGGGATCACTGGTAGATGCCGATCGCTTTCGTTTTGACTTCAGTCACCACGAGGCTTTGACGGCCGAGCAATTAGAGACGATCGAGGGATTGATGAACGATAAGATACTCCAAGACCAACCGGTTCGCGCCTTTGAGACGACCATTGATTTTGCCAAAGAGGCCGGCGCGCTGGCTTTTTTTGGTGATAAGTATGGTCGGTTCGTCAGGCTGGTCGAGATCGGCAACTTCAGCAAAGAGTTGTGCGGCGGGGTCCATGTCCGCGGTAGCTCGGAGGTCGGGTATGTCAAGATCCTCTCGGAGTCCGGTATCGGGGCCGATACCCGCCGGACAGCGGGCATCACCGGCGAGGCATGTCTTCGCCGCGTCGGGGTACTCGAAAGCCGCGTCGATTCGGCTGCCGCCGCCCGGAAGGCCAATCCAGAGCACCTCGGGGAGGCGACCGCGGCGGCGATGGAGCACATCGCCGCCCTCGAGAGCGAACTGGCGTCACTGAGAGCAGAGAAACTTGGCCGCGAAGCCGAACGTATCACCGGCGGCGCAACGAGCATCGACGGGGTTTCGCTTTATACGGGGCGCT
>JAUWIO010000169.1 GCA_030605305.1 Actinomycetes bacterium | reverse complement strand
GTAATCAACTCGACCATCAGCGGCATACTTAACCTCAAATCGATCTTGTGGTTGATCGTCCTACAGGGGCTGGCAACCGGAGTAGTAGTACTCACGCTCTCGGTGCTGCTCGCCATCTTGACCTCGGGCAGCACGACCGGCCAAGTCCTTAACTCCTTGATCGGGGGCCCGGTCCTGGCGGCCGTCGGGGCGCCATTTATAATGGGCATCTTCGTCTTTTTGGATCAGGGAACCCGCGGCACCAAGGCCATGTCGATCGGAATATCGCTTGTCGGCAAGGAGTGGGGCCGGGTGGCCTGGCGCTTCTTCGCCTTCGGGCTTTTCTTGAGCGTGCTGCTCTTTGGTACTTCTTTTCATATCATAGGGGCCGCGATCGCGCTCTTCTTCCTTCCCGGCATGTACGTCATCTACCCGTGGTTCGTCTACCGGAACCTCTTACAGATGAAAGAAGCCCGGGAGAACCTGGCCTTCAAGGAAGCCGCCCGGACCGCGCCGACGCCTACGTAAAAAAACCGATCGTCCAGCCGATTTACTCGTATTGCAGTGCGACGCTGATATCCGTCGATGCCGCCCGCCGGGCCGGAAATATCGCGGCGGCGACCGTAAAGACCAAGGCCATGGCTAGAGCGGCCGCGGCCGTTTCGACCGGAAAGATGAAGTCTATCTCGTAGCCCGTCAGGCTCTTCATGTTCTTGACGATATCGGCCGCCAGATACCCCCCGACGATCAGCCCGAACACCCCGCCGATAGCACCGGTGACGAAGGCCTCGATCAAGCTGATCGCCCCGACTTGCCCGCGGGTGGCGCCCACCGCCCGAAGCACCCCGATCTCGCGGCGGCGTTCCAGAATATTCATCATCTGTGTATTTAAGACACTGATCAAGGCGACGATAGCCGCCAAAAGTATCAGAACGCTAAAGACGGCAAACGACTGATTGACCTGTTCATCGACCATCCCCTTGAACTCCTGGACATCATAGACCTGGAAGTTCATATCCGGGAAGCGGCGCTCAATACGAGCGGCGACATCAGCGGGTAGCGCCCCGCCTCCGACTTTTAATCGAAAAGCGCTGACGTCGGTGATCCCGAAATACTCTTTAAGGTCCGCCCGGCTGCCGACGATGAGTTCGCCCATGTCGCCGCCGAAATCGATGACGACACCGGCCACGGTGAACTCTTGTTTCCCTTTCTTTGTGGCCACAGCCATCGTGTCGCCGACCCCGATGTCACGAGAATTAGCGGTGACCGTCGAGATAAATATCCGGCGGTCGCGGCGCAACTCTTTCCAAGCCTCATCCTTGTCCCCCTCTACGATCTGTAGAGAAGCAAAACGCTGATAGCTACCAGGCTCGATGCCCCGCCACAAGGCGCTGCCGTCGCCTAAGTTGACCACTGTGTAACCGACAGAGGTGAGATCACCGACGCCCTTTATTTTTCGCAGCTTTTTCGCATAGACGGCATCATAAGAGGTGTCCGTCGATGGGCCGGAGACATACACATCCGCCCCGAGAGACTCATCTACCCACCGTTCCACACTGTGCCGAAAGCTGCTGGTCATCCCGCTGACACTCAGAAGCATAGCCACGGTGATCATCACGGAAGCGGCCGTCGCCGCCGTCCGTCCACGATTGCGGTCAAGATTTGGCGCCGCCAATCTAGCCGGTTGCCCGAATATGAAGCGCAGCGGCCAGGAGATGGCCCGGCTCAGCGGCCCGACCAACGATGGGGTCATGAATGCCGCCCCCAAGAGCAAAAGGAAGTCGCCGGTAGCGTGGATAGGCACCGCCCAAGCGGCGAACCTGCCAAGCTCTCGGCCGCCCGGAAGGAAGGTAATGTAGACACCCAGGCCCAAAACAGCGGCGGCGAAAGCCAGCCGTATCAGGCCGAGGCCCGGTGACGGCACTTTCGCCCGGATACGGATGGCCGCTAAAGGACTGTCGCGCCCGGCCATGAAAGCCGGCTGCGAGGCGGCTATCAGAGTGACCGCCAGGCCAATCAAAATGGCTATTGCCAAACCCTCTGGCGGCACCGACAATTCGTGGATCTGCAGGTTCACCGTATCGGAGACGAAGCCAAGGAGAAACCGAGCCAAACCGACCCCGGCGACCAAACCCCCCGCCGAACCGATAACGCCGATAAAAAGTGCCTGCAGCATGACTAAGACTGATATTTGCCAGCGGCTGCCCCCGAGAGAGCGGACGATCCCAAGCTCCCGAGTCTGCTCGAGGACCACCATGGAAAAAGTATTATAGACAAGGAAGCCGCCGACAAAGATGGCGATGGCCCCGAAGAACGACAACCCCACCTGCAGACCGCGGAGCATCTGAGAGATCGCCTCAGAGCGCCGCTCGGGCAGCTCGACAGTGAAGTCGGCCCCGAGGCGTTCAGAAACGCGCCCGGCGACGACATCCACATCAGCCCCGTCTTTGACGCGGACATCGATGAATGTCAGCCGGTCGTCAAGGTCGAATACTTGTTGGGCCCGGGCCAATGAGATAAAAACGACCCGCCCGCCCATAAAGCGACCGGCCCCTTCCTCTCCCAGAAGCCCCACTATCTTGAAACTATGACGCGTCCCACTCTCGGCGATCGTGATGCTGGCGCCGACCCCGAGTTTTTGTTCATCAGCCAGCCGCTGCGGCACCAGGGCGCCCGCATCGTCGGGCCGAAGAAACCGCCCCCCACTCACGGCGTAGTGACGCAGGCTCCGGTCGATACGCGGATCGACCCCCGCGAACTCCACGCTCAACTCATCTTCCTCAAAGAGCAGGTTGGTTCGTTTCGATATCCCCGGGACTGCCTGTGCCACCCCGGGTGTTTGGCGCACCGCCCCGAGCTTGCGGGCGGCAAACCCGCCGGGCGCGACGCTGTTGACCAGAAAATCGGCTTTCCCGGTGATCGAATCGATCATGATCTTGAAGGCGTTGACGGTGCTGGCGTTGGCGATGGATGTGGCCAAAATGACGGCGACGCCCAGAGACACACCGGCTATCGTCATGAGGGTGCGCGACTTTCTAGTCGCCAAGTTCCGCCAGGCTAGCGATGATAGCCTCAACGTTTCCGTCCCCCTCTAATGGCAGTTCTCTGACTATGGCCCCGTCACTTAGAAATATCACCCGATCGGCGAAGACCGCCGCCGCCGGGTCGTGAGTGACCATCAGGATGGTCTGTCCCATTTCAGTCGCCGAGCGCTGCAGCAACGACAAGACGTCCCGGCCGTGGCGCCGGTCCAAATTTCCG
>JAUWIO010000294.1 GCA_030605305.1 Actinomycetes bacterium | reverse complement strand
GCCGTGGCCGGGCCGTATTACTTTGCTAAGACATTGCAAATGGCGGCGCCCTTGGCCGGAGCCGGAGTCGTCGCCGGGATATATATCTTAACTCGAGGCCGGTATCGCGCGGTTGTGGCCGGCATTACCGGCTTATTGGCGCTGGGAGCCTTGGTGTCGAACGTGGCCCTTGTTCAGGTCGCCTCACTAACACCCGCTGACAGATTCGATGAATTATTGGATATCAATGAGCGCTTTGGCGACGGTGAGCGCGCTCTTTTCTTCGCCCGCGGCGAGGACTGGGGGCCGTATCTGCTCGGCGGTTTTCGCGTGGCGGCGCCCTTGGCCCGCACCTACCAAGGCATTGTGCCGGCTGTGCGGGGAGCTAAAGGCATCGCGGAAGGGGTGACGATCGCCAATGACCTTGACGATCTTTACGGTGTTTTAAGCACGCGTTTCGATTGGTTGATAATCGACACGGCTGATGACGTATCGTTGCCGCCTCCCCCATTCGAACTGGCCCGACAGGGGAGTTACTATAATGTGTACAGGCGGGCCGGACCGGCTTCGCCGGCCATAAAGCATGTCCCGGCTGAGGACGCCGCCGACCCTCAGAGCCTGCCGTATCTGGAGGTCCTTCCGGGAGAGAGCGTCAGTCTTGAGGCCGGCACACCGTTTTCTTCATTGCTTGTCTCGGCCCATTTTTTTCCGCATCAGGTCGTCGAGCCCCAAGCCCGGCAAGCCGGCTCGAAAACCGGCGGGATAATCTTGGCCGACCTTGAACCTCAACCGGCGGACCAGGCCGTTTTTTCCACGATCGGTCGCTCTACGACCGTGCGGTTGGGACGGCTGCCCGCCGTGCATGGCGTGCCGCTCCGGAGCGGTCCGTCCGGAGTCGTACACGTTAAGAACCTTTCGACGCATCCGCTTCGTCTTGATTGGGTCGAGCCCTTGGCGGGGGGCTATGACCCCGAAGCCCTTTTTGGGTACAATCGCAACAATAAGCTCGTCTTTCAAGCAATTGACCGACTCCTAAGTAGGTGAAGTTCTCAGGTTGTCTAAAGTCCTGGTGATCTGCCCCGATGCCATCCCCGGCCCGGGAGCGCTGGCGGCTGGCCCTGGGGTCAGGTATTGGAATATCGCCCGGAGCCTGGCGGTTGACTATGGTCATCGAGTCACGTTGGCTGTTCCGCGCGGGGATCTCGGCGAACCCGCAGACGATACTGTCTCCTTGGTCGGCTGGGACCTGGACATGATCCCGGATTTAGCCCGAGAACATGACTGTGTCATCCTCCCGCATGTGCATAGCGGGTTATCGACGATCTACCGGGATCATGTGGATCCGACGGTGCCGACGGCCGTAGACCTCTATGATCCCGTTCTTATTGAGAACATCGGGCTGCAGCCGCGCAATGCCGATGGCGCGCGAGATTTCGCCCGCTATCTCGCCGGGGTCGTTCCGATACTCAAACGCGGGGATTTCTTCGTCTGCGCCAACGAGCGTCAGACCTACTATTACCTCGGGGTGCTAAATACTCTCGGTCGCGTCAATCCGCTTACTTATGACGAAGAGCTACTGGGGCTTGTACCTTTTGGCGTCTCTTCCGACCCCCCCCTCAAGGCTCGCACCG
>JAUWIO010000065.1 GCA_030605305.1 Actinomycetes bacterium | reverse complement strand
GGAGCCTTGGCCGCCCAGGACTTCACGACTTTCTTGACGGGCGATGCGTCCATCCGGCGCCGCCCTGTCGATAGGATCATCGAGCCGCTCTCTTTGATGGGGGCCCGCATTTATGCCCGGGATTCCGGTCGGTTGGCCCCACTGGCCATCGTCGGCGGTTCGCTGGAAGGGGTCGAATATTCATTGCCGGTAGCGAGCGCCCAAGTGAAGACGGCCGTGTTGACGGCCGGGTTATTTGCGCAAAAGGAAACGCCCGTTATCGAACCGCTGGCCTCGCGCGATCATTCAGAGTTGATGCTCGAGTACTTAGGGGCGGATATCCGTATCGCTGATGGCGGGGTCCGCAGGATAACCGTCCGGCGGCGGCCGTTCGCGGCCAAGGATATAGACGTTCCCGGAGATATATCATCTGCCGCCTTTTTTCTCGCGGCCGGGGTCTTGGCCGCTGATGAGAGTGTGGAAGTCACGGACATCGGCCTGAATCCCACGAGGACCGGTTTTCTAGAGGTCCTGACTTGGATGGGGGCCGTGCTCGATATCAAGGACGAGCGGAAGTCGGCCGGCGAGGTGCTCGGTTCGGTGGCCGCCGCGAAATCATCGCTTAGGGGTACGGAGATAGGCGGAGCGATAATCCCCAGGCTTATCGATGAGCTACCGCTGGTAGCGCTAGTGGCCACCCAGGCGAAAGGCCGGACCGTCGTACGCGATGACGAGGCGCTGCGAGTGAAAGAGACAGATAGGATCACGCTGGTCGCGGCTGAACTCAACCGCATGGGGGCCAAGGTCGCCCCGACTGCCGACGGCTTCATCATCGATGGCCCGACACCGCTCAACGGCGCGGTCGTCCGCAGCCATGGAGACCATCGCTTGGCCATGATGCTCGCGGTTGCCGCGCTGATCGCCCAAGGTGAGACTGTAATAGAAGGCGCCGGGGCAGCCAACGTCTCGTTTCCGGATTTTTTCGATCGTCTGGCCCGGATCGAGAAAAGACCATGAGCTAAGATTTAAAGGCCGGATTTCTTAGATTCGTGATAGAATCGTCCGACCATGAATCGTATCCGCTTTATCTTGGCCGCACTGCTCGTCTTCGCGGCCGCTGCATTCTTTCTGACGGCGACAGTCTATACCGACTGGCTTTGGTTTAAGTCGCTTGGCTATGATCGCCTGTTTGTCAGAAGCTGGGCCTACCGCATCGGCGTCGGGGCCGCTTTCGGTTTCTTTGCTTTTTTCTTTTTGGCGATCAATGTCTATCTAGCCAGAAAGCTTTCGCCGAACACCCGGTTTATCTCACATAACGTGCAGCTAGAGCAGTTTATCAGCCAGACCAGGCGGTACTTTGATCAGTACTTTACCCTGGCCGCCTATACCGGCTCGGCCGTCGTCGGCGTCATCGCCGGTATCTCGATGGCTTCGGCTTGGGAATCATGGCTACAGTACTTCTTCTCCCTGCCGACGGGGACGAAAGACCCGCTTTTCGGGCGGGATATCAGTTTTTACTTCTTCACCCTGCCTGTCGTCGAAAACGTCCTCGGTTTCCTCTTCTTATTGACTCTGGTCGCGCTGGGGTTGGCTGTCTTTTTCCACCTGGTCCGCGGGCCGTTCAATCTGCCCCAGGGCCTAAGAGCGGTCTATCCGCGCGGGGCGGCCCATATCGCTGTTCTGGCCGGACTTTTAATGGTAGTCATCTCCGCCAACTGGTGGGTGGCGGCCCAGAATCTTGTCTACTCTCCACGGGGCGCTGTTTTCGGGGCCGGCTATACCGACGTCACAGTGTTGCTCCCGGCTTACCGCTACCTTTTATATATTGGTCTGGCGACGGCGCTTTTGGTAGTCGTCGGGGGCGTCACTCGTCGCTGGTTCTTGCCCATAGCCGGGCTGGCCGTTTTGGGTCTGACGTTGGTTATCGGGACCGCGGTGCTGCCGACCATCGTTCAGCAGTACCGGGTCTCTCCGAATGAGATAGCCAAAGAGAAACCGTTCATTGCGAGGAACATCAAGGCCACTCGAAAGGCCTTCGGGATAGATAAAGTCGCTCGCAAGGTGTTTCCGGTTAAGAATGATCTCACCAGAAAGACGCTCGCGCGCAACCAGGAGACGATCGACAGCATGCGCTTGTGGGACTGGCGCCCGCTGAAGACGACCTATAGCCAGATCCAGGAGATCCGGCTCTATTACAAATTCAACGATGTCGACCTGGATAGATATGTGATCGACGGCGAGTATCGCCAGATCGCCCTGTCGGCCAGGGAGATGGACGTCGCCCAACTGCCGGAGACGGCCAGAACGTGGGTCAATCAGCACATCGTCTACACGCACGGTTACGGTGTGGTGGCCAGTCCGGTCAATGAGGTCGCGGGCGAGGGGCTCCCGAAGTTGATCATTAAGAACATCCCGCCCAAGAGCACGACGGATCTGAAGGTAAAGCGCCCGGAGATATACTATGGCGAATCGACGAACAACTATGTCCTTATCAACACAAAGACCAGTGAGTTCGACTTTCCGGCCGGGGAGAAAAACAAGTACGCCGAATACAACGGAACCGGCGGCATCGTTTTAAGCAACTACCTGACTAAGCTGGCCTTCGCTTATCGCTTCGGAACGATCAAGTTGGCGGTCAGCGAGGCCCTGAAGCCTCAGAGCCGCATTCTCTTCAATCGGACGATAAAATCGCGCCTCGGGGCATTGACGCCTTTTGTCGCTTACGACTCCGACCCCTACCTGGTCATCAACGATGGGCGCCTTTTCTGGATGATCGACGGCTATACGGTCAGTGACCGCTATCCGTATTCGAACCCTACGAGCGGCGGCTTCAATTACATCCGCAACTCCGTCAAGGTGGTCGTTGACGCCTACAACGGATCCGTCGATTTCTACGTCGCCGATAAGGACGATCCGATCATCAAGGCATACTCCCGCGCTTATCCGGGGACGTTCAAGAACCTCGATGAGATGGATGAGGGCCTGCTCGAGCATCTTCGTTACCCGGAGACCCTGTTTAGGACGCAGGCCGATGTCTTCACGTCATTCCACATGACCGACCCTCAGGTTTTCTACAACAAAGAAGATCTATGGGACACTCCGCAGGAGATATATCAGGCGGAGACCCAACCGATGGATCCGTACTATGTGATGATGCAGTTGCCGGGCGAGAAAGAGACTGAGTTTGTCATGATCCTGCCCTTTACCCCGACAAACAAGAACAACATGATCGCCTGGCTCGCGGCTCGGAGCGACGCGCCGCACTACGGTGAGCTCATCCTTCAGACCTTTCCGAAAGACAAGCTGATATACGGTCCGCTGCAGATAGAGGCCCGCCTCGATCAAAATCCCGAGATATCGCGCCAACTCAGTTTATGGGACCAGCGCGGCTCACAGATCATCCGGGGCAATTTGCTGGTCGTCCCGGTAGGAAATAGCATCCTCTTTGTTGAACCTATTTACCTACAGGCGGAGTCGGGAGAGCTTCCCGAATTGATCCGGGTGGCTGCCGGTCTTGGCGAGAAGGTCGTGATGGAGGAGAGTCTCGAGGAAGCCCTGACAGCTCTTCTTGGCGAAGACGACGCGCCCGATGACGAGACCGGCGATACGACTGTCGACGACGAGGCTGGGGACATTGATCCCGATGACGACGAGTCAAACACAACGGAAGATGTCGTCAAGCGGGCCGCCAAGGCATTAAAGCGGGCGGAGCAAGCTCAGCAAGAAGGCGATTGGACCGAATATGGTCGCCAATTGTCGATTCTCAAGAACCTTCTCAACTCCTAATACGCTATACTGCGGCTATGATTATCGCTATCGACGGCCCGGCCGGCGCCGGAAAGAGTACGGTGGCCAAGGCTGTCGCCCGTGCACTCGGATTCGGATATCTCGATACCGGGGCGATGTACCGGGCCATCACCTACAAAGCTTTAGAGACAAAGACAGGCCTCGATGACCAAGTCGCCCTGGGAGAGCTGGCAAAGAGGTCGCACCTGGAACTCAGCGACTCACACATCTTTCTCGACGGCCGAGATGTCACCGAAGACATCCGCCTGCCGCGCGTGGGCGGGGCGGTCTCCGTCGTATCGAGTGCCGCTGTCGTTCGCTCTCAGATGGTCAGCAAACAGCGGGAGGTCGCGGCAGCCTTGAAGAGTGTCGTCGTTGAGGGGCGCGATATTGGGACCGTCGTCTTTCCTGACGCTGAGATCAAGATCTTCTTGACGGCCGGGGCGGCAAAGCGGGCGGCCCGGCGTTTAGCTGAACTCCGGGCCAAAGGACTCGACGTAGCGGCCGATGCCGTCGAAAGCGAATTGCTCGATCGTGACCGTCTCGACTCAGGGCGCGATGTCGGCCCTCTGCTGCAGGCCCCTGATGCGCACTTGATCGATACTACCGATATGACCGTAGACGACGTTGTTCGGGCGATCAAAGCCTTAACTGAAGCCGCCGATGGACCGGGTATATGATCTACGGATTGACCAAAGTCGTTTCGGCCATCCTCTTCGCGGTCCTTTTTCGATTTCGGGTCAAGGGGCGCGGATTTGTACCGGAGGGGGCCATGGTGCTCGTCTCTAATCACCAAAGCTATCTCGATCCGGTCGCGGTCGGCCTGGCCATGCCGCGCCCGGTATATTTTATCGCTAAGGAAGAATTGTTCCGGATCCCGGTGTTCGGATGGTTCATCCGCCAATTGCACGCCTTTCCTATCAAACGCGGCGTCGCCGATCGCCAAGTCATGAAGACGGCCATCAAGCACCTGCGCCAAGGCCGGCCCGTGCTCATCTTCCCGGAGGGTACCAGGCACAGAGATGATGGTATGGCCGCGGGTTTTCCGGGGGCCGCGTTCATCGCGTACAAAGCCGGGGTACCTTTAGTGCCGACGGCCATCAAGGGGACAGGGGATGTTTTTCCCTCCGGGGCCAGGTTCCCGCGATTTCCGAAGATATCAGTCGCTTTCGGTGAGCCGGTAACATTTGACGCTTCGGCCGATAAAAAGCAGGCCATTGACGAGACGACCCAGCGACTCATGGACGACCTGAAGTCGCTACTCACAGCGGTGGAGGCATGAAAGTCCGCGTCGCTAAACAGGCCGGTTATTGCTATGGCGTGGAGAGGGCCCTACGCTTGACTAGCGAGGCGGCGGAAAAGGAACATGAGCCGATCCATACGCTCGGTCCGATCATCCATAATCCGCAGGTAGTAGAGGCTTTTGCCGCTAAAGGCGTTTGTCAGGTGACCGATATCGAAGACGTTGACGAAGGCACCATAATCATTCGCACTCACGGTGTCGATCCGGAGATCATCGCCGCCGCGCAAAAGAAGGGGTTATCGACCGTTGACGCCACTTGCCCTTTTGTCGCCAAAGCCCAGCAGCGGGCGGCGGCGCTGAGCAAAGACGGCTACAATCTAGTCATAGTCGGCGAAAAGGAGCATCCGGAAGTCGTGGGCATCTTGGCCCACATTCGCGGCAAGGCGACGGTGGTGGAGAGCGTCGAGGAGGCCGCCGGGATCAGGGGAGCCAGGATCGGAGTGGTCGTTCAGACGACCCAGTCCGTCGAGAACCTTCGCGAGATAGTCGGCTCGCTCGTAGCGAAGACAGCGGAGATCAAAGTCTTTAACACGATATGCAATGCAACGACCAGGCGCCAGGAGTCGGCCAAGAAGCTGGCCGAAGAAGTGGAGATAATGATAGTCGTTGGTGGCAAGAACAGTGCTAATACCTCGAGATTGTCGCAGATATGCCGCGACACCGGTACAG
>JAUWIO010000252.1 GCA_030605305.1 Actinomycetes bacterium | reverse complement strand
GTCGATCGGGAGGCGGGCGGTCGGGAGGCTCTCGCCGGCGCCGGGTACGATTACGAACCGGTATTCAGTCGCGCCGAGCTGACATAAGGCTGCCCCTAGCCTCGTTTTTGATCTCGCAGTTTCTCCAAGTTCTTAAGGTCATCGTCGGGTGCTTTCTTAGGCGTCTCGATGATGCCGGTCCGGTCTCGCAGGCTTGGGTGGTTGACGAGCCGCTCGAATCCCTCCAGGCCGATATGGCCTTCACCGATGTGCTGATGTCGGTCGAGGTGGGAGCCTAGCTCGCCTTTGCAGTCGTTAGCGTGGATGACCTTGAGGCGGTCCAGGCCGATACGCTCATCGATCTCCGAGAGTGTCCGGTCGAGCCCTTCTTCTGCGGCCAAGTCATATCCGGCGGCGAAGGCATGGCAGGTATCAAAACAGAGCCCGAGGCGTCCATCGCCCCCCGCTTCGTCGATGATGCTCCCGATCTCCGTCATGGTCGAGCCCAATGTATTACCGGCCCCGGCGGTATTCTCGAGCAGGAGCATCGAGTGGCCGAAATCTTCCTTCAGCACTTCGCGCAACCCGTTCGCTATTCGCTCGATGCCGGCGTCCGTTCCGTCGCCGCCGTGACTCCCGGGATGCATGACAAGGAACTCAGCATCCAAAACAACCGCCTTCGCGACCGCGTCTTTGAGCGATACTATTGAAGCCTCCACGACCCGGGGAGTCGTGGCCGCCAGATTGACGAGATACGGCAAGTGGATGACGACCGGGCCGATACCGGCGGCCAGGCGGCGCTCTTTGAACTCGACTACCTCTGCCGGCGCGAATGGGCCGGTCTTCCAGCCGCGAGGGTTGCCCGGGAAGATCTGGAAGGCCTCACAGTTACTTTCGCGGGCGCGATCGACCGCTAAGTAGAGGTGCTGGGCAATAGACACGTGGGCTCCGAATCGCATGATACCGTGGAACGATACTTGATTCTTGCTGGTCAGACAAGCCCCGTGCTAAGCTTTCACCATGCGTCCCGCCAACAAGACCTTCCTTCCCGCCCTATTCGTAGTGTCTTTTCTATTGCTCCAGGCCCTGTTCTTTTCGGACGATGCACCGGCTTCGGTCATGGTCAACGGGGCTAGATATCCCCTGGGTGAGAGCCGTACCGTGGTCGCCGTTCTTGATACTGCCGGGCTGGGAGTCACGGCCGGAGACTTGCTGGATATTGAAGGGCGCGTCTTGGAGGCCCGCGCCGGTTGGGCGCCGCGAATTCTCGTCAACGGCGGGGTCGTCTCGGCACAAAGTTCTGTCGAGTCCGGCGATAAACTGGATGTCATCCCGTCCCTCGATCGGACGGAAGCCGTCGAGACGGAGATAGTCGAGGTGGTTCTGGCCGACGTTGTCGAGGGTGAAGGCGAATATACTACGGTTAAGCAACTAGGCACGGTCGGCCGGAAACTGGTGTCGCGCGGGCGCGTCAGCGGCAAGCTGATCTCGGTGCGGAATCTGGCCGAAGCCCGTCCTTTTCACGTCGCTCGCACGAAGGAGAAGCCGGTCAAAGTGATCGCACTCACCTTTGACGATGGTCCGACCCCTCCCTATACCAAGCAGATAATGGATACTCTGAGCGCCCTCCAGGGGACAGCTACATTCTTCGTCGTGGGCGGCCAGGCCGCGCTCTTCCCGGAGATCATCCGGGAATTGGACGCCGGCGGGTTTCAAGTTGCCAACCACTCATATTCGCATGATCGGATGGATTCCGCGGACGAAGAAGCCGTTCTTCGCGAGCTGGACGCGGCCAGCGCCACTATCTCCCCGCTCATCACCAGGCCCATGCGCTGGTTCCGACCACCATATGGGGCCGTCAACGATCCGTTGCGAGTCATCGCCGCCCGGCGCGGGTATCACACTATCCGCTGGCATATCGACTCGCGGGATTGGAACGGGCTGACACCGGAAGCCATCGCCGCCCGCGTCCTAAAAGACGTCCGCCCGGGTGCCGTCGTTTTAATGCACGACGGCGGCGGTGATCGCGGCAATACGGTCATCGCGGTCTCAATGATAGTCAAAGAACTTTATAGTCAGGGATTCACTCTTGTTACCCTCGACCAACTGGCAAAATAAAAGGAGCCCGCTCAAGTAACCGCCGTGCTGTCGTTACTCAAACGGGCTCCACTTCGCGAGCAGTTTAACGTCCTGCTCGGGACTAAAGACTACAACCTGCATC
>JAUWIO010000258.1 GCA_030605305.1 Actinomycetes bacterium | reverse complement strand
GCGGTACGCCGGCCGTCAAGTGGAGATCGGAAGCCTCCCTCTCGAGTACTTCTATTAATAAGTCATTGATATCAAACATCGTCACTTCTCCCCGTACAAACAGTTGGGACGCTAATCTTATCTATCGGACAAAACCCATTAAGCATTATAGTATATGCGAGATTAGTCTAGACGATGACCCGCAAAACTTCCTCATAAGAAGTGAGCCCTTGCCGCATTTTTTCCATCCCGTCTTCCTTGAGCGTCTGCATGCCCTCGGCTATAGCGACCTCTTTTATCTGCTCGCTCGAGGCCCGCTCGACCGTCAATTGCTGTATCTTTTCGCTCATCAGCATGACCTCGTAGACGCCGACCCGCCCCTTATAGCCCGTATTATTGCATCGATCGCAGCCTTTGGGACGATAAAGCGTGATCTTCTCGTTCGGCTCGAAGCCCATCTTCTCCAGCATCTTCGCGTCCGGCTCAAACGGCTCCTTACATTCCGAGCAGAGGCGCCGGGCGAGGCGCTGAGCTTGGACGCAGTCGATAGCCGATGAGGTCAGGAACGGCGCTACCCCCATCTCCGTCAGTCGGCTGATAGCGCCCGCCGCGTCATTCGTGTGGAGCGTGCTGAGAACGAGGTGGCCCGTCAAAGCCGCCTCTATCGCGATCTGGGCAGTCTCGTGGTCGCGGATCTCACCCACCATGACAACGTCCGGCGTAGCCCTCAGGATGGCCCGCAGGCCGCGGGCGAAAGTCAGCCCGGCCCGCGGGTTGATCTGGATCTGATTTATGCCGGGAAGGCGGTACTCGACCGGGTCTTCCGTAGTAATAATATTTCGCGCCTCCGTATTGAGCACATTGAGGGTGGCGTAAAGCGTGGTCGATTTCCCGCTGCCCGTCGGACCAGTTACTAAGATGGCGCCGTAAGGCTTGGTGAAAGAGCTTTGGAAACGAGCCAGGCTGTCCGGAAGGAATCCCAGATCGTCGAGGGTCAAGAGGATGCTCTCTTTTTCAAGCACCCTTAGGACCACCCGTTCGCCGTAGACAGTCGGCAACGTCGAAACGCGAAAATCCACGCCGCGGCCGCGGATACTCATGGCCGCCCGACCGTCCTGCGGTTTGCGCGTCTCCGCGATATCCATGCCCGCCATGATCTTCAACCTTGAGAGAATCGCTGCCTGGACCTTCTTGGGCGACGTCATTACTTCCTGCAGGACACCGTCTATCCGATACCGGACTCTCAGATTCTTCTCTTGCGGTTCGATATGGATATCGCTGGCCCGGTCCTCGACCCCCTGGCTGATAATGAAGTTGACCAGTTTGATGATCGGGGCCTCTTCCGAGACGACCTCGATATCTTCGCTCTCCTCGCCGCCGAGAAGATCATCCGTTATCGTCGCCGCCATCTGGTAATACTGGTTGATGCCGCCCTCGATATCCTCAAAGACACCCACGGCGGGCGTTACTTCATAGCCGCTGGCCATCTGAATATCATCGATGGCCATGACATTATCAGGAGATGACATCAGTATCACGAGCTTACCGTTGATGAAATCGACCGGGAGTACCGAATAACGGCGGGCCAGTTCCTCTGGCACGATAGCGATAGCATTGACGTTCACTTTGTAGTCAGCCAGATCGATATACTCGATACCCAACTGGCGGGCCAGTTTCGGCAGGATATCCATGGTCTTGCAGTACCCGAGCTCTATCAACGACTCCGTCAACGGCAGACCCGTCACCTGGTGGACCTGCATTGCATCCGCCAGCTGAGAGTTGTCGATAACACCGCCCCGGACCAAGAATGTTCCGAGCCTTTCGACGGTCTTCATGCCGTCACTTTCTTCTGCATCTTGATACCGAGATCGAGCAGCTTCGACATCGCCGCCTTGGCCGTTGCCTTGCCGGCGGTGCCGCAGACCGGTTCATCCTTGGGCGCTATGCCCAGCTCCTTGCAGAGCGCGGCGACGTTTGGGTCGCCACTGTCGGTTACCCCGATAAAAACGACGACCATCGGCGTGTCTGTCAGATCTTTAACCCGCGAGATCTGGTCCTTAGCCGCGGCGTTATCAGCGGGATCGCGGGTGTCGACGCCGACCCAGAAGGCCCATAGCCCGGCTG
>JAUWIO010000173.1 GCA_030605305.1 Actinomycetes bacterium | reverse complement strand
CATGGTCTTGCCGGATATCAAGATATTCAGAGAACAGCATCATCGGATACTGACCAAAGCGAGAGAGTTATCGAATCTCATGGCGGCTGATAAGTTGGCTGAGGATGATATGTCTGCGCGGTTGGCCCTGGCCGAACTAGCTGGATTGATCAACGTCCATCTGGCCATGGAAGACCCAGGCCTCTACCCGATATTGCTTGAGGACAGCGACCCTGACGTCCGCCGGGAAGCCCAGGAGTATATCGACGAGATGGGCAGCCTTGGCGAGGAGTTCGCGAACTATACGCAGACATGGGTGCATTCGAATGCCGCTCAGCAGGATCCGCGACTCTTTATCAGCGAGACGCGCGAGATATTAGACAAGTTGACCAATCGCATCTTTCGCGAGGACCACGCGCTTTACGTGTTGGTCGAGGGGCTGGACCACCAAGGATAGAGGACCAAGCCTGAGCTTGGCATGGGGATTAAAGAAAAAGCGGAGCCTTGCGGCCCCGCTTAATTATTTCTCTTGTCGGGCGCTTCGTTCGCGCCGCGAAGGGCTGATCTGGTTACATCATCCCCGGCATTCCGCCCATGCCCGGAGGCATGCCGCCGCCCGCGGCCGGCGCATCTTCCGGCATATCGGCGACGATCGTCTCGGTCGTCAATATGAGGGAGGCGATGCTGGCCGCGTTTTGCAACGCTGACCGCGTGACCTTGGCTGGATCGACGATACCGGCGCCGACCATGTTCACGTACTCGCCGGTCACGGCATTGAGACCCTCTCCAGCTTTGAGTCCCTTGACCTTGTCGACGACGACCGAGCCTTCGAGGCCCGCATTCGCCGCGATCTGGCGCAACGGCTCTTCCAGGGCCCGCTCGATGATCCGAGCGCCGGTCATTTCGTCGTCGGCGAGGTCGCTCTTGTCGACCTCCGGGATGGCGTCGACCAGGACGACGCCGCCGCCTGGGACGATGCCTTCTTCAACCGCCGCGCGGGTGGCCGAAAGGGCATCTTCGATGCGATGCTTACGTTCTTTGAGCTCGGTCTCCGTGGCCGCGCCGACGCGGATGACCGCGACGCCGCCGGAGAGCTTGGCCAAGCGCTCTTGAAGTTTCTCTCGATCGAACTCGGAATCGCTGTGTTCGATCTCAGCTTTGATCTGGTTGATGCGCCCGGAGATTGCTTCCGCTTCACCGCTGCCATCGACGATGATCGTCTCTTCCTTGGTTACTTTGACCTGAGCGGCTCGACCCAACATCTCCATCGTGACACTCTCAAGCTTGATGCCAAGCTCCTCGGTGACGACTTGGGCGCCGGTGACGACAGCGATGTCTTCGAGCATGGCCTTGCGGCGATCGCCGAAGCCCGGGGCTTTTACGGCGACACCCGTGAAGGTGCCCCTGATCTTGTTGACCACCAGAGTGGCAAGGGCTTCGCCCTCGACGTCCTCGGCGATGATCAATAGCGGCCGGCTTTGTTGCATGACTTTCTCAAGTACCGGCAGCAGATCGGCCACCGCTCCTATTTTTTGGTTGGCTATCAGGATGACCGGATCATCGAGAACTGCTTCCATCCGCTCCGGGTCCGTCACCATATACGGCGAGGTGTAGCCCTTGTCGAACTGAAGGCCTTCGACGACCTCGACCTCGGTGCCGAGGGTCTGTGACTCCTCGACCGTGATCACACCGTCTTTGCCGACCTTTTCCATGGCGTCTGCGATCAGCTCGCCGATCTGGTCGTCGGCAGCTGAGATAGCGGCAACGCGGGAGATCTCATCGCGGCTCTCGATCTCCTTTGACTGCTCTTTGATGAACGCGACGACCGTCTCGACCGCTTTGTCGATACCGCGCTTGAGTGCTAGCGGGTTGGCGCCGGCGGCTACGTTGCGCAGTCCCTCGCGGATGATCGCTTGGGCTAAGAGGGTGGCGGTCGTCGTACCGTCACCGGCGACGTCGTTGGTCTTAGTGGCCACCTCTTTTACCAGCTGTGTTCCCATATTCTCGAAAACGTCTTCGACCTCGATCTCTTTAGCGATCGTCACACCGTCGTTGGTGATGGTCGGGCTGCCGAATTTCTTATCGAGTACGACGTAACGTCCCCTCGGTCCAAGTGTGACCTTGACGGCGTTGGCGAGCTTGTTTACTCCAGCTTCAAGCGCCCGTCGTGCTTCTTCATCATATTTAAGTTCTTTGGCCATATGACACTCCTTTCAATTAATAGATCAGACTTCCTGCTAGTTGATGACTGCCAAGATGTCCTTTTCGCTGAGAATAAGGTACTCAGCGCCTTCGACTTTGATCTCGGTGGGGCCGTATTTCGAGTAGATGACTTTGTTGCCGACTGATACTTCCGGGGCGATCGTTTTGCCGTCCTCGGTGCGGCCGGGACCGACCGCGACAACTTCGCCTTCTTGGGGCTTCTCTTGGGCCGCGTCGGGGAGGACGATCCCGCTAGCGGTCTTTTCCTCGCCTTCGCTCGGCTTGACGATCACTCGATCGCCCAGTGGTTGTAGATTCATTACACATTCCTCCCATCTTAGTCTCTGCTGTTCTTTAGCACTCTCTCTCCGAGAGTGCCAACGCGTATCCTACATTAAGAAATCTATCTAATCAAGCGATAAGCTGGGCCTCGACTTGTTAACAGCTCAAATACGGCCGCTACCTGTAATCTTCCTTAGTTATCCACATTTTCCACAGAAGTCGCGAGAAATCCGAGGAAACTGGCGTGTTTAGTATTATCCCAGCTCAGCCAAGCAGTACCTCTTTTGGTCGTGACTATTATCACATTACTTATGCACAGCACCCTGACTTGTTAGTCATTGACATGTTCGGCAGGGATTCAGCGTCCAAGTCCAGGAAATCTTCCGCCACAAACCGGGGCCAGGCCGCCGCCCCGATCATCACCGCATTGTCGGTACACATGCTTGCCGATGGATAGAAAAGCCGACCGCCGGCCTCTGCCGCGGCTTGGCCCAGCCGCTCGCGGCGGGCTCTATTTGGCGCTACTCCGCCGGCCAAAACCACGGTCCCGACACCCGGCGCCTCGGCGGCGCGGCGCGGCGTGCCGTCTTCGGTCGGCGGCAGCACCACGTACGGGCACCGGCCGTCGGGCGGCGTGAGCGTCGGGACGATGCCGATATGCGT
>JAUWIO010000278.1 GCA_030605305.1 Actinomycetes bacterium | reverse complement strand
GCACTCCGTAGGTCGAAGTATTGCAAAATTCGCAAATTCTTCATACCGTATAGCTATGCTTGACCCGGTATAAGCCGGCCGAATTCGAAGTGATGGACTTGAAAAAAATACTGATCGTTGAAGATGAGCAGAAGATAGCGGATATCATGGTCGCCTACTTGGACCGCGAGGGTTATTCGGCCAAGACGACGGCGTCGGGGACCGAGGCTCTTGAGCTGGCCGCCTCGTTCGATCCCGACCTGGTCGTTCTCGACCTGATGCTCCCGGATCTTTCCGGCGAAGAAGTCTGTAAGGAGCTCCGTAAACGCTCCGACGTACCTATTATCATGGTCACGGCGCGCACGGCCGAGGAGGAGCGCATTTTGGGCCTCGAGATCGGCGCTGACGACTATGTGACCAAACCCTTCAGCCCGCGGGAGCTGGTCGCCCGAGTAAAATCGGTTTTACGCCGCGCCAGCGGGGACGACGAGTTCCTCGCGGAAAAGCTCTCTTTTAATGACGATCGGATGGTCATCGATGTCGGCCGTCATGAGATCAAGGTCGACGGCGAGACGGTCACGCTCACCCCGCACGAGTTTAAGCTGCTGGTGACGATCGCCCGCCACCCGGGCCGCGTCTACAGCCGTTACGAGTTGATAAACAAGGTGCAAGGATATGATTTCGAGGGCTATGAGCGCACAATAGATGCCCACGTCAAAAACGTGAGACATAAGATAGAGACTGATTCCAAGCATCCGGAATACATACTCACTGTATTTGGGGTTGGCTACAAGTTTGCGGACTGAACACCTTTGGCAGCGCCTGGCACTCGTTTTCATCGCGGTGGCCCTCTCGGCCATAGCCGGGGCCTACCTCATCCTGAACTATGTCATAGACACTCGATTTCAGGGCTACGTTAATCAGCGTGAGAAAGAAGTCTACCAGCGTATCGGCCTCTCTTTGGCCGCTGCATATATAGACAGCGGGGGTTGGGACAATCAACTGACCGAAGCCCTGCCCCACTTCGCCATCATGAACCGCATCGATATTGAGATCCACAACGCGGACGGTAAGCTGATCGTCAAGGCCCCGTTCGGGGGCGATGAGAGACGGAATCAGCAACTCCTTGAACAACTTGGAGTCGATAAGGTCTACGTCGTCAGCAGCAAGCGTGTCGTCGTTCCCGTGGTCGTGCGCCGCCATCGCGTCGGTTTTATCTCGGTCGCGCCGTTCGATGTGTCCGGGGAACTCTCCTCAGAACAGCAGTTTCGCCAGTCCCTCAACCGCTCGCTGGTCGCCGGGGGCATGATGGCTACCGTAGTCGCTTTAGTGCTGAGCTATGTCGTCTCTATGAGGATGGCTAGACCCCTCGTCTCGATGCCCAAGGCGGCCAAGAGGCGCGAAGGCGGCGATCTCTCGGGACGGGTCGAAGTCGACTCTGAAGATGAGATCGGGCAGCTGGGAGAAGCCTTCAACCATCTGGCGGAAACGCTTGAGCGGCAAGAACGGACCAGGAAGAACCTGACCGCGGATGTGGCGCATGAATTGCGGACGCCGCTGGCCGTCATCCGCAGCCATATAGAAGCATACATGGACAAGGTCATCGAACCGGACCCCGAAAACCTCCAGTCCATCCACGAAGAGATCATGCGCCTCGGGCGGCTTGTCAACGACCTTAGCGAGTTAGCCAAGGCCGAGAGCGGCCGACTTGAATTGGAGCGTACCGATGTAGACCTGGGGAGCGTGGTCGACAGCGTGGTTGCCGGGCTGGCCCCCTTTGCTTTAGAGAAAGACATTAAGGTCGGCATC
>JAUWIO010000208.1 GCA_030605305.1 Actinomycetes bacterium | reverse complement strand
CTCCCTGAATTCATTGACACGACGGAGATGCTGGCCGACGCCATCTCACAAAAGGTCGCTTTCATTCCCGGGCGCGCTTTCTTCGCCGATGGGCGCGGGGCCAACTTCATGAGGTTGGCTTTTTGCTTTCCGAACGAGGAAGAGATTCGCGAAGGTATCCGGCGCCTGTCGGACGTTGTCAAGGATCAGATTACCCTTTACCATTCGGTTGCCGGAAACCTGAAGCTCACGAGCGAGTAGCGAGGTAGAATAGTGGGAAAGAAAGTCGCGGTCTTGATGGGAGGCCGTTCGCTCGAAAGGGAAGTCTCTCTCAAAAGCGGGCATCGCGTCTGCGAAGCGCTGGCCGCCAAGGGCTACGAGCAGTTCTCTTTGGATATTGATGAGCGGATGGTCGACAATCTGGCCGCAGCCGACCCCGATGTCGCTTACATTGCCCTACATGGCAAGTATGGCGAAGACGGGACGGTCCAAGGCCTGCTGGAATTGCTAGGCATTCCATATACGGGACCTGGAGTCTATGCCAATATCGTCAGTTTCGACAAAGTTCTGGCTAAGGAGATCCTGGTCCGTCATTCAATACCTACGCCCCGCTGGCTCACTTTGAGCGCCGCCTCATTCAAGGAGATGGGAGCTGCCGGCGCTCTCAATAAAGCCATCGACCTTTTGGGGTTACCGATGGTCGTCAAGCCGGCCGGCCAAGGCTCGGCGCTCGGGATCAAGATCGTCCACAAAGCCGAGGACCTACCAAAAGCGTTGATCGGGGCCCTAAGTTACGACGATAAGGTCCTGTTGGAGCAGTATATCAACGGGGTCGAGCTGACCGTCAGCATCCTGGGCAACGAGCCCGCGGTCGCATTGCCGGTCATCGAGATCGTCACGCAAAAAGAGTTCTTTGATTTCGAATCAATGTATCGGATGGGCGCGACCGATTATTTCGTACCGGCCCGGTTGACGGAAGAAGAGGGCGAGGCGGTCAAGTCCCTCTCATTGGGCGTCCATGAGGCCCTCGGTTGCCGGGATGTCTCCCGGATCGATCTGAGCATGGCGGCAGGTACGCCATATGTGCTCGAGCTGAATACCAGCCCGGGCATGACGGAAACGAGTCTCTTGCCGATGGCGGCCGCCGCCGCCGGCATCGCCTTTGATGACCTCGTCGATCAGCTGGTACGGACCGCGCTGGAGCGCTAATCGGCGGTTGGCTTTTCCCACCACTAACAGCTAAGATACAGTCTGGTTACAAAGCTCTTCTATCGCACTTGGAGGTGCTACTCATGAGCAACAGATTTTCCGTTTTTTTGACCGGTGGTCTTGTCGGTCTCGCAGTCGGGGTGCTTTTCGCTCCGCGCCCGGGCCAGGAGACGCGGGATGAATTAAGAAAGAGGGCCGACGATCTGATCGATCAAGGACGCGGGTCCTATGAGGTTCAGCGCGAGCGGGTACTAGAGGCCGTCGATGTCGGCAGAGAAACCGCCCTCGAACGGACCGAGAACCTTAAGGTGAAGATCAACGAGACCAAAGATAAGCTTAAGGCCCAGGGCGATGCCGCCGCCGAATCCGCGCGCGAGAAGATGAACGCGGCCGCCGACAAGGTCACCGAGATCAAAGAAGTCGTTAGCGACGAGCCGAAGGCCGAACCTCAAGAATAGAGCGTTACCCCAGCTAGCATAGGCTGTCTAGCTTGACGGAACAAGGCGCGCCTGCCACAATCTTGTCTGACTATAGCGGGTCGCGACCCGCCCCTAGGCGCGTGGTATTTTGTTTCATAAAGCAGTGCAATCCATACCTTTCTTGATCTTCGCGGCTGTCGCCGGGGCGGCTTTGGCCGTCTTTTCTTTAGGCGCCGGCTCATATCGGGTCGTCGGCGCGACCGTTGAAGCTAAAGTCTATCCGGCCCGGCGCGGGACCACGGTTCTCAAGCTGCCCCCGCTCGGAGAGATAGAAGCCCGGACCCATCTGTCTCCTATACGGATATCGGTCTCACTAGAAAAGGTCAGTATCAGCCAAGTCGAGCGACTGGCCGACGCCGGGTTCTCTCAAGAAAACCTAGTTAGCCAGGCTGAGAATGATCTGATCGTTCTGGTCCGAAACTTTGTCGTCCGTTTGCTCCTCTTGGGCGCTGCCGGAGGGCTGTTAGCGGCCCTCATCTTACCCGGGCGTAACATCAAGCGGGCTATTTTAGCCGCGGCCGTCGGGGTGGTTGTCGTGGCCCTGCCGATCGTAGCCGTCGCGCGCCAATATCGTTTCGAGGCGTGGCGTCAACCACACTATTCCGGGATGCTGACGGCGGCGCCGTGGTTGATCGATACGGTCGAGGAGAAGCTGGACGACTTCGATGTCTTTCGCGACGAGATGCGGCGCCTGGCAAATAACGTCTACACCTTCTACGCAAAGGTCGATAACTGGGAGGCTGTCGATCTAGGGAGCGGTAAGCTCAGGGTCCTTCATGTGGGAGATATTCACAACAACCCGGTCGCTTTCGATATCATGCGCGAGGTCGTTCGGGATTTTCAGGTCGATATTGTGGTCGACACCGGCGACCTGACGGACCTGGGGACCCCGATGGAGTCGGGACTTGCAGAGAAGATAGGCGCGCTCAAGGTGGCGTATGTCTTCGTTCCAGGCAACCATGACTCGCCTGCCATTCTCGAGGCGCTGCGAAAGAACGATAACGTCAGCAGCGCTGAGGGGCAGGTCGTCAAGGACAAAGGGGTGGGGATCCTCGGGTTGTCCGAGCCGGCCGCCG
>JAUWIO010000223.1 GCA_030605305.1 Actinomycetes bacterium | reverse complement strand
CTGCCCGTCTTCTTGCCGGAGGACACGGGCCGCGAGGAGTTCTGGGGCTTTTCAATAGTCTTGATCAATCTCGACGACCTGCTCGACCTCGCCGGCTTAGACACCCTGCACTCCCGGGGATACGAGTGGCTCCTCTGGCGCGACCCGCCCGGCCCTAAGCACCGAGAGGTCTTTGCCCGCTCCAGCAACGCGCATCTCGTGGACCCGGTAGACTACGCGTTCGGGGTCCCAAATGGAACATGGCACCTGTCCATATCGGACCAGGAGACCGCGATCAACCCGCTGTTTGTAGCCATAGGGATCTTGATCACCTTTGTCGTCAGCGGTGGCGCTGCCTTGGGAGCAAGTCGCTATCTGACTGAATCGGAGCGACTCCGGGTCGAGGTCCGGTCAAGCACTAAAGAGCTCCGAAAGGCGAATACGGCCCTCGAGATCGATGTCGAGCGCCGGACCCAGGCCGCGGAGCTGAGCGAAGCCATAAACCGAATCAACGCTATCGCCACCCGCCCGCATATGGACCTCGACGAGACCCTCGATGTCGTTCTTTGTGAAGCGACGAATGCGATTGGAGCGGAGAAGGCCATGGTCACCTTGCGCGATGAAGAAGTCTGGGTCATCAAGCATGTCTGCGGCTACCCGGCATCGCTGATCGGCCGCCGGCTGAATGCAGCTCAGGCCCCGGAGCTAAGCGCTGTCGCCATCGAGCAGCGCCCGATCGCTGTCCACGACACCGATTCAGACGCTCGGGTCGAACGGGTCCGAATGACTGAGCTCGGCATCCGATCACTCATAGCCCTACCCTTAATAGTCAAGAGCACGACAATCGGTGTGTTCAGCTTCTATTACCATTCACGCGCCGTTACCTTCTCCGCAGAAGAGATCGACTTCGCCAACAAGCTTTCAGACGCCCTCTCTTTGGCCGTCGAGAACCGGACCCTTCACGAGACAGAGCACTCGATCCTCGACACCCTACAGACTGCCCTTCTGTCCGTGCCGAGCGACATCGCCGGCCTGCGCTTTGGTCACCACTATCGATCGGCGACAGAACTGGCCGGCGTAGGCGGTGACTTCTACGATATCTTCGAATTAGGCGCAGACTTGGTAGGCATCCTGGTTGGCGACGTTTCCGGCCATGGAGTCCAAGCCGCCAACGCAGCAGCTCTAGTCAAGAATACGGTACGGGCCTTCAGCGCTTATGACCGGTCGCCGGCGCGGGTGATGCAAAAAGTAAGCGAGGTCATGATCAAGACCACTGAGCACGGGATCTTCGCCACTGCCGTCTTCGGTATCCTGGATTTGACGACCGGGACATTCAAATACTGCAACGCTGGCCATCCATCGCCGCTGGTCGTTAATGATGATCAAATAAGCGAGCTACGGGCCAACTCCGGGCTTTTGGGAGCAATCCCGAGGTTCACGTGCGCGGTCTCACAGACACGATTGAAAGCCGGAGATCTTTGCGTCATCTACACCGACGGTATCATCGAAGCGCGGCGCGGCGCGGAGTTTTTCGGCGAAGAGCGCCTGCGCCGGGTCGTCCAAGAACTCGCCGCAAGCGGTCCAGAAGAGTTGCCAAAACAACTTGTCCTCAAGGTCGAGTATTTCGCGAAAGGCTTCCTGGCGGACGACGTTGTCGTCTTGGCGTTTTGTCTCTCGAGCGAAGATTCTGTTAACGTGGACAGACGATAAACTTCCCCCAAACAAGGGGTTTACTTTAGCAATGGAGCGCTTGATACTGTGGACATTGCAAGCAACTAGGTGTTCATTGTGCGTCTGTCCTATAAGAGAACAATATTAACCCTTTCATTCGCGGCCCTGATGATCGCTGTAACTTTCACGCCCGCGATGGCCGCTGTTAATCAGATCGTCTGGAAGAAGTCTTTCGCCGACACGTCCGTCAACCAACATATAACAACAGACAGAAACGGCAACTTGATCATCATTGGAACCATGAAGGATGGCTCTAACTTTATCCGTAAGCTTAGTGGCGGCGGGAGAGTCCTCTGGAACCGCCAAGTGCAAAGCTTGGGAAATGGTACGTCAGTCAGAGATGTCGCAGTCGACGCAAACGGCTACATCTACGTGATCGGCGAGGCGTGGTCAAATGAGACCATGCCGGCGCAGTCATTAAAGCTTTTGCCTTCTGCCTCCTATGTCAGTAAATACGGCCCAAAGGGTGGCCATCATTGGACGCGGGAGTTCTCGAAGGGTACGGTAGCCGGGATCGACATCGGCCCGGGTGGAAATATCTATGTTGTCGGGAATGTCTACGGCACGCTGCCGCACCTGCCCAGAGCGCGCCCCAACCTGAACGCGTTTATCAGAAAATACAATCCGGCCGGCAAGAAATTTTGGACGCGTCAATTCAGTCTGAATGACTACCGGGACGGAACGCTCGCAATCGATGTCGCAGTCGGCCCCGGCGGCGGCGTGTACGTCGTTGGGCGGGATAGCTCACGCGCCGACAAGAGCGATGCCATTTACCTGAGAAAGTATAGCCCGCGTGGCGGCATCCATTGGACGCGCCGTATTCGCAGTCGTGTGATTTGGGATGGCCCAACTGGCATCGCTGTTGATAGAGCGGGCGAAGTCACGATTACG
>JAUWIO010000229.1 GCA_030605305.1 Actinomycetes bacterium | reverse complement strand
TGCTCCGCCAGGCGGCTAATTTTCATGGAGACACGTGCGTCGGTGTCACCCTCGGTATTCGGGCGGCCCATTTGGCGATGCGCCATTTTGCCTGCGATCTGCAGTCAAAAGAACTGCGCGTCGTTGCCGGCGTACGCGGCTGTACCGCCGATGCCGTTCAAGGCCTGATGCAGGCCGGGAATAAACGGTTCAGCCGCCCGGAACCGCCCGACGATACCCTGACGTTCACTAAAGATGGCGAGACCTTGTTGGTGGAGATAACCCAAGAGCGTTTCCGCTCGGTCGATGATGTCCTGGCCGCCCCGGACGAGGCCGTCTTCTCCCGGATCGAAACGGGACGCGCCCCAGACGAGGGAACAGAATGAGAACGACACGGACACGCTCACTGGCGGCGCTCGCACTGGCGGCGCTGTTGCTGACCGTAACCGGCTGCGGGCAGAAATCGGCACAGACGGTCACGGGAAAGACCGTCGACTATCACATGATCACCGTGGCCTCGGCTTCGAGCATGAAGCCGGTCCTCGAAATAATAACCGAGGACTTCAAAGAGAAGACCGGCGATCAAGCCCAGCTGGTCTTGGGGTCTTCAGGACTCTTGGCCCGGCAGATCGAGAACGGCGCCCCTTTTGACGTCTACATCTCCGCCAACCGCGCCTACATGGACGGCCTGGCGGAAAAAGACATGGTCGTGGAGACAGTGCCCTACGCGACGGGCGCGATCGTCCTGATCGGGCGGGCGACCACCCTTGAAGGTCTCAAAGGACCCGGAATAAGAAAAGTGGCCATCGCCAACCCCGGCAGCGCGCCCTACGGAGCGGCGGCCCAGGAAGCCCTGGAGAACGCGGGCATCTACAAAGATATCGAGGGTAAATTGATCGTCTCCGAAAACGTCGCCCAGGCCTACGATTTCGTCAAAACAGGCAACGCCGACGCCGGGATAGTCGCCCTCTCCCTGGCCCAAAGCACCGAGATCAAGCACTTCCCTATCAAGCAGAAACTATACGCTCCGATCGAACAGTGGGTCGGGATCGTCGAGTGGTCCGAGACTTCGCCGACGGCCCAGGCCTTCATCGATTACCTGCAGAGCGAGCCGGTCCACGCCGTCCTTGAAGAGTACGGCTTCGGCCCGGCGAAGGTGGAGTAATGGATCTAACCCCGCTGATACTATCTGTCAAAGTGGCATCGCTGGCGACACTGCTGGTGGTCACCATCGGGCTGGCCATCGCCGGGCTGGCGACTCAGGTCAGTGTCCGCGCGCGGTATATCGTCCGCCTCGCGGCCACTATGCCGCTCGTCCTGCCGCCGACGGTACTCGGTTACTACTTACTCGTCATGGTCGGGCGCGACAGCGCGTTCGGCTCCGCCTGGCGGTCGTTCTTCGGTTTCGATCTCGTCTTTACCTGGCAGGCGGCGGTGATGGCGGCGGCGGTGGCCTCTTTTCCTCTCTTCTTTATGAGCGCGCTGCCGGCCCTGGAAGAGATAGACCGCTCGATCATCAATGCCGCCCGTACTTTAGGTAAGACCGAGGGCCAGATATTCTGGCAAATAAAACTGCCACTGGCCTGGCGGGGCATCCTCAGCGGCGCTTCGCTCGCCTTCGCCCGGGCCATCGGCGATTTCGGAGTCACCTTGATGGTGGCCGGCAATATCCCCGGACGGACCCGGACGGCGCCGCTGGCTATCTATGATTATGTGGTCGTCGGCGATAGGGTGGCCGCCAACCAGCTGGCCGCTGTCACCACGGTCTTCGGCCTGATGCTGCTATTCGTCGGTACTTGGTTGGCCCACAGAAGATTGAGGCGAACAGAAGATGCTTGAGGTATCGACACGCTTAGAGCTCGACGGGTTCAGCCACCGCGCCGACTTCACGGCCGGCAACGAGCTGGTCGTCATCTTCGGGCCGTCCGGCTCCGGAAAGTCCTTGACGCTGAACATCCTGGCCGGGCTGGCCGTGCCCGATTCCGGGCGGGTCCGCGTGGGCGAGCGCGTCTTCTTCGACTCCGATAAACGGATCAACCTCCCGCCGCAAAAGCGTCAAGTCGGCTATGTCTTTCAAGATTACGCCCTCTTCCCGCACCTGAATGTGACCAGGAATATCTCCTTTGGGCTCAGCGGCCTCGATCGGGCCGCGGTGAAAACAAAGGTTGATGAGATGCTAATCCTGATGCGCCTCGAGGGCTTAGGCGACCGCTATCCGCGGCAGCTTTCCGGAGGCCAAAGGCAGCGGGTGGCGCTGGCCCGCGCCTTGGTGATGGAGCCTTCGGTGCTCCTGCTCGACGAACCTTTCTCCGCGCTCGATTCAGCGGTGCGGGAAAAGTTCCGGGTCGACCTGTTACGCATCAAGGACCGTTTCGAGATACCGATACTCTTCGTCACTCATGACCTGGAAGAAGCCTACATGCTCGCCGATCGGGTCGTCGTCTTCGACCGCGGAGGCGT
>JAUWIO010000228.1 GCA_030605305.1 Actinomycetes bacterium | reverse complement strand
TATCAGGTAGTTCGCGTCTCATCCAACGAAAGACCCCGACGTCGTGCGCCTCTACCCCGTCGATACCGGCCGCTGCCGCGGCCCTCAGCACCGTTTCGAGGCGCGGCCAATCAGAATCCGTCAGGATGGCCGGAGTCGTCAGGTAGGCCTTCTTGTCGTCAGCGTGAAGCCTGGCTACAGCCGTAGTGACCGCCGCCGGGTCGAGAAGGTAGTTGCCGTCGTATTTCAGGCAATAAGGTTGCCCCAGATAAACCGCATCAAGGGATCCCAAGTCCACAGCGAAAAGTGTCTCGGGGTTCGAGATACAGGCATTGAGTTCGATATTTTTGGCCATCGGCAGACCTTCAGCGCGTGAGAGGGTTATTTGTCACCGGCAAAGATGTAGCAGATACCCCACGAGATCGGGTAGTACTTGACGTTCTTAAAGCCCGCGTCTCTCATCTCTTTAGCGAATGCCTCGGGCTCATAGTAGACCCGGATAGAATCAGGAAGATAGTCGTAAACACCTGTCCGGTCGCGCGTGACCAAAGTGGCGATCCGCGGCATCATCGAATATGAGTAAACATCATATAGCTTCGCGAAGACCGGATTAGGCGGCTTAAAGAAGTCCAAACAGACGGCTCTACCCCCCGGTTTGAGCACCCTGTACATCTCCTGAAAATGCTTGTCGATATTGAGGTGACGCGAGGCGACCGCCACGGTTGCCCGATTGAACGTATTGTCTTCCAGCGGAAGGTCTTCAGCATCGCCGCGTTTGTTGGTGATGCGATCGGAGAGACCGAACTTATCGATCTTGAACTGGCCCGCATCGAGCATGTCCTGGTTCCAGTCGACCCCGGTGACGTGCCCTTCGGGCCCGACTTTATTCGCCAACATCACGGCGACATCGTTCGTCCCCGTGCAGACATCGACGCATTGATCTCCCGGCTGCGGATCGACTTCGGCTACAGCCTTTCTCTTCCAACCGTAGTGCGTGCCGAAACTCATCAGACTATTAGCTATATCATACCGTTTCGCAACCGACGAAAAAAAAGCTTGTACTTTTTCTTCAGACTCGGGTCTCTTTGTCTGGTCTAGGCGTTCCTCTAAGCTCAATCTCTTGCCCTCCTAATTGGCGATAACCCCACCATATTACCCGATTAAGAACAGATTTGCCATGAGTAGAACCAGCAAGACCAAGGGGTAAATGGCTGATCGATTATATAGACGCCGGGATATCTCGGGACGCGGGTCGCGCCAGAGCCCCCAGGCCGGGATCAGCAGAAGATATAGCCCGACCAAGGCAGCTCGGGCAATAAAAAAGGTTGGAATTTGCGTAGCCACTAAGAGAGGAAAACTGATCGCATAGCTAAGCGTGAGCGCCACCATCACCACTCGCGAAGCCGTCTTCGGGCCAAGGGCGACGGGGATCGTCTTTACTCCCAGCGCCCTGTCCTCGTCGATGTCGTTGAAGTCGTTCGGTACGTTGCGCCCGCCTATCTCCCAAAGAAAAGTCCAGGCCGCGAAGAGCCACAGCGCGGTAGACGTCTCATCTGTCACCGTCAGCCATCCGGCCAGCGCACCCAAGGTGACGGCCGTCGCCACCGCCAGGAACTTCCAGTAGGTGAACGCCCCCAAGACCGAGTAAAGGGCGACAAAGACACCGATAGCAAAGAATATCGGCCAAAGGCCAGGCTTTAGTTGGTAGATAAATATGAGGCTGACGACGGAGAGGATCCCCACCCAAATGATCCCGAAGCGCAGACTGATGACCCCTCTGGCGACTGGATGATGGATAAAGAGCGCTCCGATATCAAACCCTCCCCCATCCGTGTCGACAGCCGGAGCGGGACCGAGCTCGACATACCGCCGGCGGTCCAGGTCGATATCTAGGAGGTCGTTCAGGCCGATAAGAGCGCCGGTGCCGAAGACACAAGCGAGGCTGCCGATAATGATGGTATTGATGTCCGGCATCAACTTTGTCGCTAAGATGGCCGCTAGTCCGGCATGGGCCAGTACGAAGACGGCGACGATCGCCCGCGACATCCCCAGAAGCGCTCGCAGAATATCAAGAGGAGTCGTAGCCGGCCCGGCCGGTGAAATGCGGTCTATTCCTGGTTCGAGATCTTGCATGGACTGAAGATAATGCTTAGAGACTCGAGCGTCAATCGCTACAACGGAGCACGAGGCCCCGCTTAAGGCGTGTATGTCACCGGATCCGAATCGAGCGCCGAATTCGGCTTATAGCTCCGGTTGTTCATGTCGAACCAGACAAGAGCCGTGTCCTCACGAGTGATGTGACACTGCAATTCACACTCGCGTACTCTGACCAGCCCGGAGGATGGGTCGTTGTAGTATTTCCATAGCGGCTTGGCGTTAGAACCGATCTTCCGCACCTCGACCGGCGCGAAATTGAGTAAACGCGTCTTCAAACCGAGCATCGTCTGGGTCCCATCCGGGTCGCCTATCGCATCTTCGACCAGGGTATGCTGTGTATTCTGCGCCTGCTGAT